>CAZIAJ010000047.1:0-10510 GCA_964537565.1 uncultured Sulfurospirillum sp. | reverse complement strand
CTTCTTTGTCATAATTAAGATAAAGTTGTACAAGTCCAAAAAATATCTGATCCATTTGTTCATCAAAAACTTCATCTGTATTTTCTTTTTTTAAATCTTTTATTAAATCCCTTACATATGGAAAAGAGTATAAGATTGTCGCTCGGTATGCTTTGTATCTCTCAATAATGACTCTTTTTTTTGCAAAATCTTCTTTTATTGATTTTAATTTTGAGTTTAAATCGCTACTATTATTTTGATAAACCAAAGAGTTTTCTATCTGTGTGCATATCTTTTCAAACTCTTTGACTTTAGCAGTTATCACATCATAGTTTTTCACAGCTAAGCTGTTTAAAACAAAATTGTCAAATTGTGTGTTGAGTATCTGTAGTTCATAAAGCTTTTCATTGTGCTTTTCGTACTGTATTCTTTCAAATTGAGTGGAGTTAATATAAGCAAATATAGAGCTAAGAAGGACGATAGAAGCCACTAAAAACACTATAGTTAAATCAAAATTTTTAATTTTTTTCGATATCAAACAACTCTCCATTCAATGACTTTAAAAACTCAACTATATATTTTATCTTTTTATCGTCTCTTTTTTTACCCAACTGATAGCTCATCATATTTTCTACAACATCTTTTAGATTCTCATACCTTCCATCATGCAAATACGGAGCTGTGAGTTCTATGTTTCTCAAAGATGGAACTTTAAAAAAGAACTTATCATCTTTATCTTTTGTAACATCAAATCTCCCAAAATCATCACTCTGTTCATTTTGAAAAAATCCAAACTTATTGTAGAGATTTCCTCCTATATTGACTCCATTGTGACAAACTATACAACCCTCTTTTTTAAAAAGCTCATATCCTCTTTTTTGCTCACTTGTGATAGCATTTTTATCTCCCCTAAGATACTTATCAAATGGAGAATTTGGAGTTATGAGGGTTTTTTCATACTCTGCGATAGCATTTACTATATTTTTCTTAG
Source organism: uncultured Sulfurospirillum sp. (assembly GCA_964537565.1). Classification (GTDB taxonomy): domain Bacteria; phylum Campylobacterota; class Campylobacteria; order Campylobacterales; family Sulfurospirillaceae; genus Sulfurospirillum_A. Next base: position 9,540 of record CAZIAJ010000047.1, on the reverse strand, counting down.
ATACTCCATCTTTATAAATCTTTTCAAATATCTTTTTATACTTGGAGGTGTTTAGAGTTTTTATCAAGTCTGGGAAGTTATTTCCCATCTCTACTGGGTTTTCTATGGGTCCTTTTGCTTGATCTTCTAAGTTTTTTGCTCTTCCATCCCAAAACTGCACAAAATTGTATCTGCTGTTTAAGACTGTAGGGGAGTTTCTTGTTCCAGTTTTGCCCCCAATCCCATAAGACACTTTTTGGTTATCATCACCACCATCATCTAAAAAATGGCAGCCTGCACAAGCTACTGTTTTATCTTTTGAAAGAATAGGATCAAAAAATAATTTTTTGCCAAGTCGTGCTTTTTCTATGTTTATATCGTCTACATGTAAAGGTATAGGAGTTATGTGTTCTGCGTAAGAGTAACAGAATAAAAGAAGTACTATCAAATATCTCATAAAACCTCCTTTTATAGCCCTTAATTATACCTAATTTAGTTAAAAATAATTATTAATTATCTATTAAGTCAAAATATGAAAGAATTACAACTTACAAAAGTACTAGATAAACGCTTACGCCGTAATGGAAAAATTCGATTTTTCTCTTTTAACTTTTAATACATTCAAATATTAAGAGCTTAGAGATTGTTAAATTGACTTACATACAAAACCCTCTCTTCTCTTCGTATTACAAGGAAAACAAATGTTAGTTTTAGAGATAGAAGATATAAAAACACTTATATCAAAAATCGGTTATAAGGAGTTCTATTTAGAACTAATCAAAACTATGGAAGAAGATTACTCAAACTGGGAAGATTTTGACAAATGTCCAAGGGTAGCAAATCATGTTGATGGCGGTGTTATAGAGCTTATGCCTGTAAGTAATGATAAGCTTTACTCATTTAAGTATGTAAATGGCCACCCAAAAAACCCATATCAAAATAAGATGACAGTTATGGCAACAGGACAACTTAGCATAACCTCAACTGGTGAGCCACTAATGTTTGCAGAGATGACACTTCTCACAGCATTTAGAACAGCTGCAAACTCAGCAATGGCTGCAAAATATTTAGCAAAAAAAGATTCAAAAATTTTAGCCCTCATAGGAACTGGTGCTCAAAGTGAGTTTCAATACCTTGCTTTTTCATATATATTTGATTTAGAAGAGATTCGTTACTTCGATACAGACCCAAAAGCAATGGAAAAATTTGCTAAAAATATGGCTGTTTACGACATCAAAATTACTCCGTGTAAAGACTCAGCTGATGCAGTCGATGGTGCTGATATGATTACAACTTGTACAGCGGATAAAAGATACCAAACAGTTTTAACAAAAGATATGCTCAAAAAAGATGTTTATATAAACGGTATCGGAGGAGATTGTCCTGGTAAAACTGAGATTGAAAAAGAGATAGTAGAAAGTTCAACCGTAGTAGTAGAGTTTTTAGAACAAGCTAGGATAGAGGGCGATATCCAACAGATGCCAAAAGACTTTACATGTACAGAGATTTACGAAGTAATCCGTGGAGAAAAAAAGCTAAATGTAGCAACACATGGAACGATTTTGTTTGACTCAATCGGATTTGCTTTAGAAGACTACTCTGTTTTAAGACTTATCTATGATTTGGCTAAAAAGAACAACATTGGTAAAGAGATGAATCTCATCCCTGAACTTGATGATGTTAAAAATCTATTTTCGTTGCTGTAGTTATGCCAGAAATTTTTAAACATATAAAACTCATAGAAGTTTATGCAGACATAGCAGGACATAGAAAAGGGGCTGCTCTTGGGCTTGAAGCTCTAAGAAAATCATCAGCTAAGACAAATTCTGATTATTATGAAAAATTTGTAACTGAAGAGATAGAGCAAGATAAATCAGAAGAGCTAAACTGTAAATTTGAAAATGCAAAACATATAGATAAAGTATACCCGGTTATATCTCAACTAGCACAAAAAGTAAAATCTATACGAAATGACAATCTTTTTCCTATCATTCTTGCAGGTGACCACTCTAGTTGTGCAGGAACTATGCATGGGCTTAAAATGGCACATCCTGATGATGAGATAGGTGTAGTATACATCGATGCTCACGCTGATATACACACACCTTACACAAGTGGTTCTGGCAATATGCACGGTATGCCTTTAGCAATTGCATGTGCGATAGATAACAAAGAGTGCGCTATAAATGAACCAGATGAAAAAGAGATATCGTACTGGAATAAGTTAAAATACCTAGCTTCAAATGAGCCTTCTATAAAACCTGAAAATATAGTCTTTTGTGCATTAAGAGATTTTGAAAAACAAGAAGATTCTCTTATAAAAAAACATAAGATTCCAGTTTATACAGTAGAAGAGATAACTTATAAAGGTATACAAAGTGTAGTTGAAGAGATTTTTAAAAAGCTCTCATATTGTAAACATATCTATATCTCTTTTGATGTAGATAGCATAGATCCTCTTTATGTTCCAGGTACTGGAACACCCGTGACAAATGGGCTATCTTACGAACAAGCAATGCAACTAAATCTAGAACTTATTAAAAATGAAAAAGTATGTTGCTGGGAGATGGCTGAGATAAATCCTCTTTATAATAACAATGATGAAGACTCAACAAGAGTTTTTAAAATACTAGAACATGTAACTGATACTCTTATAAAATATTACTAAATGAGCTTCAAGCACAACAAAACTTGATACTAAAACATCATAAAGAGTGAAGATGATTAAAAAATAATCATCTTCATAGATTTGCTAAATTGCTTCTTCGTCTTCTTCTGAAGTTCTGATTCTTACAATTTTTTCTACTGATGATACAAAAATCTTGCCATCACCAATCTTACCAGTTTTTGCTGAATCTACAATAGCTTTTACAGCAGCATCAACATCATCCTCTTTTACTATAATATCTATTTTGATTTTTGGTAAAAAATCAACTACATATTCTGCGCCACGGTAAAGCTCTGAGTGACCTTGTTGACGACCATACCCCTTTACTTCGCTAACTGTCATACCAGTTATTTCCATAGCAGTTAAGGCATCCTTTACATCTTCCAACTTAAATGGCTTGATAATCGCTTCAATTTTTTTCATGCATTCCTCCAAAGAAATTTTTATCTATTGTATCTATTTTTGTATGATAAAACCATAATATTTATGATTATAAAATAACCATCAAGAAAAACTTATATCAATACCATTAAAAATAGAGATTGATATTATTTTACGTAAGCTTTTTTTATCCTAATTTCATACAGTGGTCTATTTCTTCCATTTACTTGTACATTTTGAATAGTATCTACTACATCAAATCCATCAATCACTTCACCAAAAATAGTGTGTCTTCCATTTAACCAAGGTGTTGGTTTTGTTGTTATAAAAAACTGACTTCCATTTGTATTTGGTCCAGCATTTGCCATAGCTAATAAACCACTTCTATCAAATACTACTCCAGGGGCAAATTCATCTTCAAATCTTCCTCCCCAAAGAGACTCTCCACCATGACCTGTTCCTGTTGGATCACCACCTTGAATCATAAAATCTTTTATAACTCTGTGAAAGACAACCCCATTATAGTAACCTTTTTTTGTTAAACCAATAAAATTTTCTACTGTTTTAGGAGCTATTTCAGAAAAAAGCTTAAAAACTATATCACCTTTATTTGTTTCAAAAACTACAGTTTTATCTGCTGCAAATAGTAGTGAACTTAATTTAATTAGTAATACAAAAATAATTTTTTTCATTTATTTAACCCTCTTCTTTTATAAATTTTGTATTTTGAAAACGATAAACTTTATTTTTTATCTTTTCTAAAACACCTGCTTGGATTAGCTGTTTAAACATATTGACTACGGTTGGTTTACTAACTCCAATATTTTCCATGATATCTTGATATGAACCGTAAAATACATGTTCTTCATCAAGATTATTGATAATATACTTTAAAATTTCTATTTTTTTACCACCAACAAGAATAGAAAGAGCATCTACCATATAAGTACACCCTTGAAGCTCTTCTTCTTGTACTTTTGGTAACATAACAACATAAATACTATTTATCAAATCTTTAATATTGATAGGTTTTGTTATAAAACCATCCACTTTTAACTTTATCGCTTCCATCAAATACTCTGTCTCTGTAAAGGCAGTTGTTATGATAGCTGGGATATCTTTGTTATGAACTTCTTTTAACTCTTTTAACATCTCAATACCATTTTTATGAGGCATCATAATATCTGTTACGATGATATCTATATCATCTTCAAGTGCCATTTTTAGACCTTCTTCTCCATCACTAGCAACTCTAACTTCTTTTACAAAATCATCAAGTATCATCTTTGTCTGATTTTGTACACTCTGCTCATCCTCTACATAGAGTATAATACAATCTTTTAAACAATTTAAATCCATCATCTATTCCTTCTTATCTTTTTCATTTATAGGCATCAATATACTGATACAAGCACACTTCTCATAAACTTCATCATTATTAAGAAACTTATGAGAAATATTTTCTACCTCTATTGAACCGTGCATCTGTTTCTCTATAATCTCTTTAGACATATAAAGACCAATCCCTGTTCCGTTACTTTGGTGTTTTGTTGTAAAATATGGATCAAACATTCTATCAATAACTTCTATTGGAACACCTCCTCCATTGTCTACTACTGAAATTTTTCCTTTTTTATTTTTCTTATCAACATATACAATTATCTCTATATATTTTTTTTGATTTTCTCTATCTTTTAAGGCATCTTTTGAGTTTGAAAAAAGATTCATCAAAACTTGAGAAAACTCATTTGGATAACCAAGCATTTCAAAATCCTCTTCACATAAAAGATTCATTTGTATATCTATCTTTTCATAGTAATGTTGTACCAGATCTACAGACTCTTTAATAGCTCTTTTAGCACTAAAATACTCTTCAATTTTATTTGGTTTAAAAAAGTTTCTAAAATCATCTATTGTTCTTGACATTGCCGTTGCTAGTTTTATCCCTTCATCTACTTGCGTATCTATAAACTCATCATCCAATTTTCCTACCATCTTTTTCATTTGAAAACTTTGAATAATCAAAACAATTGCATTTAATGGTTGCCGCCATTGGTGGGCAATATTTCCTACCATCTCTCCCATAGCAGCAAGTCTTGATTGCCGAAACATAATCTGGTCTTTTTGGCGACTATGTTCTACTTCAATAGCAATTTTATCTTGTAAAGCACTATTTAGAAGCTGCAACTCTTTTGTTTTTTCATCAACCATTCTTGCCATTTGACCATGCAAAAGTCTAATATTTTGTAAAATAACAGTTGCAAGAAGTGCTGCAACTGCGATAGTACCAACAGTTGCAGTTACTATCCACTCAAATGTATTTTCATAAACTGCTTCTGTTCTCAATTTCCCACTATTTGCTGCTTCTAAATTAAGGCTGATAAGTTGCGTTAAGTGAATATTGATTGAATTTACACTAGGATAAAGGTCTTCTTGTAAACGATTAAACGCATCTGCTGTATGATTTCTTCTAAAAAGATTAAAAATCTCTACAAGAATAACATTTACTTGAGCAATTTTTTTCTCAATTGCTTCAATCATATCTTCTTCTAAAGTGTTATCTCTTTTTATATTTTTTTTCTCTTTTGATTGTAAAGCTTTGCTAATATCAGTTATCAAATCCATCTCATGAATATCTAAACTAGTCTTATATTCGCTCCAATCTCTCCGTATTAGCTCTTGTGCTAAAAGTATAATACTCTCACCATCTTTAACACTTATATGGCTATTTTCTATATCTCTTAAAGTATCAAGTATATTTACTGTATAGATATCTTTTATCTTTTCAAGACGAATAACTGGGACCATACGTTTATCATAAAGAATATCAAAATCACCCTTAATACGATTTAAGCTCATATGTGCAAAACTTCCTATAAAAAGCATACCAATAACCATAATTAAAAATAGCAAACTTGTCTTTTTTGCTATCGTCATATCATCAATACTAGCCATAAAGTCGTTAAAAGGGTTATTTATCTTTTTCATCTATATCCCAAAAAATTCCATCATCATAGTATGTTAAATATACGTTATTTAAACATTTGCAAACTCTTTTACTCTCATCTAGGTTTTTACTTTTTTCTATCTCTCTATAAAGAGATCTCATCTCATCTATAAAATCTTCTTTTGTAAAATCTTTGCCAACTCTCTTAAAAAGTTCTGCTGTTAATTTCGCTATAAAGTATCCTTCTAAAGACACATAACTATACTCTCTTCCATTATAATACCTATCCATAAGATCTCGATACAAACCTACTTCTTGAGATAAAGCACCCCAAGGAGATGGGACAACCTGTGAAAAAATTATATTTTTTACATCTCCATGAAGTGCTTTTAAAAGCATACTAGAACCTATAAATGATATAGCACCAAATTTTACATTTTTTAAATTTTTATCCTCTCTAGCCCGTTTTATAAACTCTGCTGTTGGCTTTGTAGAACCTATCAAAATAACTACCTCTGGTTTGTTTTGAGATATCTCATATAAAGCATTTCCTACTGAAAGTGTATTTCGTTTATAACTTCCCTCAGCAACTAACTTGGCATCTCTATGTCTTAAAATCTCTTTTATATCTATAAGCCCTGAGCGTCCGTAGCTATCATTTTGATAAAAAACTGCTATTTTTTTATACTTTCCCTCATCAACAAAATACTTTATAAGAGCTTCTATCTCTTTCCTATAACTTGTTCGCCCATTTAAAACTAAAGGATTACGAGGGTTTGGTCTTAAAAATTTAGCTCCTGAAAATGCTCCAATAAAAGGAGTTTTATACTTTATAGCAATAGGTAAAGCAACTTTACTTGTTGGTGTTCCTATAAAACCAATGAGAGCAAAAACTTTTTGTTTTTTTATCAAGTCTTCCGTATTCTCTGCGGTAATTTTTGGTTCATACCTATCATCTCTAGTTATAATTCTAAATACTCTTCCATTTATACCACCTTGCTCATTTATATGTCTAAAATAAGCATTGATTCCAAGCATCAACTCCTCACCTAGAGTATGAAGATTTCCACTAAAAGGACCACTCATACCTAATCTAATCTCTTTTTCATTATAATTAGAACCTAGATTTAAAAATGGTAAAGAAAAAACAATTACTATAACTAAAGCTATTATATACTTATACATAAATGATATAATAGCAATAAATAACTTAATTAGTAAATAAACATTTACTAAATTTATAGGAAATTTATGAAATGCAACATATGTAACACTTCTGTAGAGGCTTTTGAAGATATACAGCTTAAAAAAACTTTTTTTTACTGTTCTAACTGTGAATTAATTTTTTTGAATAAAAAATTTTATGTTTCTAAAGAAAATGAAAAAAATCAATACGACCATCACAATAACAGCTTAGAAAATGAAGGCTATGTGAAGATGTTTAATAACTTCTTAGATTACACTCTTAAAGATTTAAATGTAAAAAGTGCTTTAGACTTTGGAAGTGGTCCAACTCCTGTTTTAGCTGAACTTTTAAAAAGAAAAGGTTTACATGTAGATTACTTTGATAAGTTTTATCAACCTAAAAAGATATATGTAGCTAAAAAATATGACCTCATAACTTCAACAGAAGTTTTTGAGCACTTAGAAAATCCAAAAGAGATATTAAATCTTCTTTCAAGTCATCTCAATCCAAATGGTATTATATCCATAATGACACTTTTTCATACCAATAGTAAAACTGATTTTTTAAAATGGTGGTATAGAAGGGACCCCACACATATAACTTTCTTTACTCCAAAAACTATAAAAGTTATGGCAAAAGAGTGTGGACTAAAACTCTTAAAACATGATAGTAAAAGAGTAATAGTCCTCAAAAAACTTAGCTCTTAAGTATAAGCTTTTATTTTAGTGTTGAAATATACTTCGCAACTGCTTCTATCTTTGCATCATCATAAGTTGCAACTTGACCTTTCATAAGACCTTTCATTGCTCCACCATATGAGCCATCTTTATAGCCTTTTAATGCAGCTACAATCTTTTTTTCATCCCAGCCTTGGATAATTTGTGATTTATTCAAAGCCTTATTTTGTGCTTTAGCTCCATGACATCCTGCACATTTTTTATATAAACCTGCTCCATCATTTGCCATCAAACTCAATGCAAAAACTGTTGTTAAAAGTAAAATTACCTTTTTCATTATTCTATCTCCCTTTTATTAAATGAAGTTCAATAAAAACTCCTCACACTAAGACTTTAGCCTTGTGAAAAAGTTTATTGACTTTTTATAGTGTAAGTATAAAATATAAAAGTGAGCCTATTGTGAACTATTTTAACTTTCCAAAAACCTTATATATCTCCCAATACTCATCTACTGCTTCTTTTAAATCCTTTTGCTTTAGAACTGTTTTTTTCTTTATACCAAAACGATTTTGAAGACTTTCTTGAAGTATTGTTTTCTCTTTTGTTGGATTTTTTAGATAACTTATAAGAGCAGATTTAAGATTCTCTTCACTGCTATATTTTAAAAGATACCTATAAAAAAACTTATCTATCTTTACCGGCATAGCTTTATGACATTCCACACAATTTTGCTCATATACTCCTGCAAACAAAAACACATGTAAAAACAAAACTAATAAAATTTTTACCATGATACCCTCACTTTTGTCCACTCATTTTCATTTGATTCTATCTCTACATGTAAAGCATACTCATGTGCAATCATATTTACTATGCTTAACCCTATACCAAAACCTCCTACGCTCTCATCTGCTCTTGAATAACGCTGAAACATCTCATTTATCTTCTCTTTTTTTATTCCTCTTCCTGTATCTTTTATTTTGAATAAATTTTTGTCTAATACTATCTCAATGCTACCTTTTATTTTATTATATTTTATAGCATTTGAAAATAAATTATCTATTAGTTTGGTTATTTTTTTTCTATCTACATGTAGGGTTTGTCTCTTTTTACATATAAAACTAACCGTTAGTTTTTTAGACTCACAAAAAAGTGAAAAATACTCTATTCTCTCCTCTATAAGCTCTTTTAAATCTATATCTTCATCATTTGAGATTATTTTATGAGCTAATGTTAAATAAGTTAAATCTTGATAAAGATTTGAAACTGTCCTTGCACCAATATCGATACGTTTTATTTTCCTTGCTAACTTCTCATCTAAATTAGTTTTATCTATCATCTCTATATTTGACATGATAGCATTTACAGGGGTATTTAACTCATGTGTAGTATCTTTGATAAACCTATCTAAAAGTTCTATTGCTTCACGCATTGGTTTTAAAAATAGTTTGAGTAAAAAGTAGCCAAATATTATCATAACTATAAATATAACTACTCCATAAACTATCAAAGTATTATAAACATTACTCATCCAAGAGTTATCACTTGGTATCTCTAAAACCAAATATTTTGTACCTAAATAGTAAGATTCTGGCTCTTTTATAAGATAAATTTTATCATCTTGCATATAAATAATCTCATCAAAATCTATATTTTTATGACCAAATGTAGAAAAAATCTCTTTTTTTGAGCTATCATATAT
>CAZIAJ010000046.1:0-10636 GCA_964537565.1 uncultured Sulfurospirillum sp. | reverse complement strand
TTGTAAGAGAGAGTTGATTGTTTTCAGTTAAGTGAACAAGTGACATAAAAAGATTTGACTCTTTTAATTTATTGTCATTTGTTATACTTTGTTTCACATCTTCTTTAAATTTTTTGATATCTTTTTTTATCAATTCTCCAGTCATTATAGCAAATGCTCCTGCTAAATAATTATTGTTATTTAGGTGATAGCTTGTAGCAAAATGTTCATAAGCTTTAGAAAAATCAGACATTTGTGCATATGTTAGAGCTAAGTTATAGTGTAAAATAGAGTGTTTTGGATAAGTGTTTATCATTTTTAAAAATATTTTGTTTGCTTGTTCTGTATGGTGATTAAGTGCCTTTTTGATTCCATTGCTTATTGAGATATTGACTTTTGAGATTGTTGAGCTTCTTTTGAGATATGATAGAGCAGGCCCTATTTCATCTATGAAAATATTCATACTCCCTTTTCTTATGTAGTCTATAGTTTGTTTAGCATTAAAAACTTTAAAAGGTGCAAAGTAAAATAGTAAACTATATGTTCTTGTATCGTCAAAAAATAGAGTTTTATCAAACTCATTTTGTGCAATATTTATATCAAAAAGTGATTTTTTGAGTACGGTTTTTATAGGGTATATTTTAGTTGCATTTTCATCAGCTTGTTTATAGAGTTCATCCATAATCATAGCACTATTTTCTAATGCCCCTAGCTTGTTATCTACTAGTAAAAGTGCAGCTTTTACATGTAAAGGTTTTTGAGTATGACTTTGAGCTTTTATGAGATAATTTTGTGCTACTTTAAACTCTCCTAATCTAGAATATAAAAGTCCTAGAGTGAGATAGTCATCTATCTTAGATTTTTTTTCTAGAATATTGACTGCTTTATTATTTAAGTTTATTGATGCTAGTATTTTTGAAGATATGTAGTTTTGTTTATATTTATAGTAGTCTGAGCTTGTATTGGTAAGTGCAGCAAGTGATTCATAGTAGTAATCTTTATAGTAGTTTATTAGACCAATATAGTATGAGTATAATGGAGCATTACTTTCCATTGGTAGATATGTAAATGCTAAATCAATGTAGTATTTAAAAAGGCTTTTATCACCTAATTCAAGGGCACAAACTGCTGCATTTATAGCACTTACACACCTTTGCTCTCCATTTTCAATAGCTTTTTTAAAAGAGTTTATCGCTTCTTTAAAGTCTTTTTCTTTCATTTTGGCAACACCTATATTGTAATAAGATATTGCTTCATTAAAAGTAGAGATTCTTTTATATACTTTAAGCGCTTCTTGTTTATTGCCTCTTTCATATAAAAGGTTTGCTTTTTTTATCATATTTTCTAAATGTGATGGGGAAAATTGTTCAGAATCATTTTTTTTGTTTAATTTTTCTGCAATTACTGTAGTGTTTACATCCATGACTGTTGGCTCTTCTGAACCACTTGTTAAAATAATAACAATGATAATAATAATTAAAATAAGAGCAAAAATAGCTCCACCAATAATGATAATTTTTTTCTTCTTATCTGATGTTGGTTTTTTTTCTCTTTTTACTTCCTCTTTTTTAGGAGTTGAGCTTTCTTCTTCACTCTCCTCGAGGATTATTATCTCTTCTTCAGCCATATATACCCTTACATGTAAGCTTTTAGTACTTCAGGAATTTCAATACTTCCATCTTTACATTGATAGTTTTCCATAATTGCAATCAAACATCTTCCAACTGCAAGTGATGAGCCATTTAGCGTATGAACTAGACGATTTTTCTTTCCATCTTTATACCTTATTTTAGCACGTCTTGCTTGAAAATCTTGTGTATTTGAGATTGAACTTATCTCTCTATATCTATTTTGTCCAGGAAACCAAACTTCAAGGTCAATTGTTTTTGAAGCACTAAATCCTAAATCTCCTCCACAAAGTAAAACTTTTCTATGCGCAAGTCCAAGTGAAGTTAGAAGATCACTTGCACACTCTACCATCTCATTGAAAACCTCTTCACTCTGTTGAGGTTTTGCGATAGATACTAATTCTACTTTTGAGAATTGATGTTGTCGTATCATACCACGAGTATCTCGTCCTGCACTACCCGCTTCTTTTCTGAAGCATTCACTATAACAAGTCATCTTGATTGGTAGTTCATCTTCAGCTATGATTTCATCTCTAAAAAGGTTTGTTACGGGTACTTCAGCAGTAGGGATTAAAAAAAGATCTTCACCTTCTATTTTAAATAGGTCATCTTCAAACTTTGGAAGTTGTCCCGTTCCACTTAGTGTTTCACGATTTGCTATAAAAGGAACACATACTTCGCTAAACCCTCTTTTTGAGTTAAAATCTAGCATATAGTTTATAAGTGCACGAGATAATTTAGCTCCATCACCTTTAAGTGCAGTAAATCTACTCTTCGCGAGTTTTACTCCACGTTCAAAGTCTAACCATCCATTGTCCAAATCCCAATGCTCTTTTGGTATAAAGTCAAAAGTTGGTGGAGTAAGAATCAGAGCTAACTCTACATTTTCATCTTCATTTTTACCTTCTGGAACACTATCATCAGGGATATTTGGTATCGTATTTGCAATCTTAGATAGTTTATCTTCAAGTTCTTTAACTACGCTATTTAGCTCATTTACTTTTGCTTTATTTTGTGAAAGTTCAGCTTTAAGAGCATTTATATCTTTTCCCTCTTTGGCATAAATACCAAACATTTTACTTTTTGCATTTTGTTCTGCCTGAAGAATCTCAAGATCTTTTTTTTGTATTTTTAGTTCAAGTGATATAGTCTTTAGCTCTTCAAGAGTTTTTTCATCTACTTTTTTCTTTCTCAGTTTTGTTGCAACTTCATCAAAACTATTTTGTAAAAGTTTTATATCTAACATTTTGTTCTATTCCTATCTATAAATGCCAACGGCATCTCTTATAATTTCCATTTTTGCTTTTGCAATTTTACTTGCTTTTTTAGCGCCATCACTCAGTATATCGTACACTTCTTCTGTATTATTTAGATAATGTTCTCTTTTTTCTCTAGCCTCTTTATAGTAGTTCCAAATAAGCTCTTTAAGATACATTTTAAAGTGTCCATAGCCCTCTCCACCTTTTTCATAACGTTTTTGAAGTTCTTCTTGTCCATCTTTATCAAGATATAGCTTTGCTAAAGCAAATACATTACATGTAGACCAATCTTTTGGGTCTTCTAGTGCAGTTGAATCTGTCACTACTTTACCAATAGTCTTTTTAAGTTGCTTATCTGTACAAAATATATCTATTGTATTGCCATAACTTTTACTCATTTTAGCACCATCAAGTCCTGGAACAGTTGCCACATCTTCAGCTACTTTAAATTCTGGTATAGTAAGAATATTTCCAAAATCATTGTTAAATTTTATAGCAATATCGCGAGTCATCTCAACGTGTTGGATTTGATCTTTTCCAACAGGCACAATTTGTGCATCATAAAGTAAAATATCTGCTGCCATAAGAACAGGATATGAAAATAAAGAGTGATTTGCAGCAATTCCTTTTGCAACTTTATCCTTGTAACTATGAGCTCTTTCAAGGAGTCCCATAGGTGTGTATCCTGATAATATCCAGTAAAGCTCTAAGACCTCTTTTACGTCAGATTGTGCATAAAAAGTTGTTTTATTTGGGTCAATTCCAAGTGATAAAAAGTTGATAGCTGCATCTATTGTGTTTTCTCTTAATGCGTTACCATCTTTCAAAGATGTAAGAGCATGGTAGTTTGCTATAAAGATAAATAAGTCACTACTGTCTTGTAGGTCTTTCATCTGTTTTATTGCTCCAAAATAATTACCTAGATGTAAAGCTCCTGAAGGTTGAATTCCAGTCAATACTCTTGTCATTTAATTTCCTCTAATATATTTTTGATTATTTTATTTATATTTTGTTTTTCTACATTTACTATGATATCAGCTTTAGCTTCGTATAACGGTGCTCTTTCATTAAAAAGTGCTTTAGCTGTTTTTAAATCTTTAAGAAGAGGGCGTTTGTTAAACTTTTGCTTAGCATTTGGTTGCGCTTGTAGTCTATTTATAATACCTTCAAAGCTTGATTTCAAATATATCACTTTTCCTATTTTATTTAAAGATTTAACTTTAAAAAAACCACCACCAGTTGAAATGATAGTGTTTGTCACATTTTTACTTAGCCATTTTGCAGTTTTTTTCTCCAAAGCTCTAAAGTACTCTTCACCATCTTCTTCAAATATAGTTTTTATTTTTCTATTTTCCATAGACTCTATCAAGTCATCGCTATCAAGTCCAAACATACCACTTTTACGCATCAACGCACGAGCAATAGTTCCTTTTCCAACACCCATAAAACCAATAAGAACTAAGTTATTACTCATATGTCCAAACTCTCATCACGTTCACCTTTTTTTCTAGCGTAAAGTAGTATAGGACTTCCCTCAAGATCAAATCTTTCTCTTAGTTTGTTCATGAGATATCTTTTGTAGCTAAAATGAAGTGCTTTTGGTCTATTCATTACTAAAACAATCTTAGGAGGTTTAATATCATATTGTGTTGAGAAGTAGATTTTTACCTCTTTTGTTTTATCTCCTGGTATATGGTGACGAATTGTTGCCTCTTTAAATAGGGCGTTTAATTGTGAAGTAGGGATTCTTTGAGAGTAGTTTCTGTAAACATCTAAGATCATATCTTTTATTTTATATACTCTTTTTTTATTAAGTGCAGAAACTGTAATAACAGGTGCATAAGCTAAAAACTTAAATCTATATCTAAGCTCTTCAATGGTTTTTTCATAGCTTTCAAGTTTGTTGTCCCATTTATTTAGAACGATAATAGTAGCTAAGTTATTTTTATCTGCAAGGTTTGCAATTCTCTCATCTAGTTCTTTAAATGGTTCGCTTCCATCAAGAACAAGAAGAGCAATATCTGCATTTTCTAGCATATCATTAGTACGCATTAGTGCAAACTTTTCTATACCTTCTATCTTGCCACGTCGTCTTAAACCTGCAGTATCTACAAAGTTTAGTCTTTTCCCTTTGTAGTCTATATACTCATCAACTGGGTCAATAGTAGTTCCAGCTATGCTACTTACTACAGCTCTTTCTTCTCCTACTAAAGCATTTAGAAGTGAGCTTTTTCCTACGTTTACGCGGCCGACTATACCTATGTTTATTTGATTTGATTCTTCTTCTGGTTCTTCTGGTTCATCTTCCCCTCTAGCCAAAAGTGACTCTAAATCTATATCTTCATCATCATCTTCGATGTCAATCTCTTGGGTTTCAAGCTCAGGTAAAAAATCACCTATCCACTCTAAAAGTGCAGTAACACCACGGTTATGAGAAACTGAGATAGGAAAAACTTTTTCAGCTCCAAATTCATCAAACTCCCAAGCCCTCTCCATCTCTTTGTCATTGTCTATTTTGTTGATAACAAGTGCCATCGGTTTTTTATGTTTTTGAAGTGAGTAAAATATCTTTTTCTCTTCAACGCTTGGAAGCATCTTGCCATCTACCATCATAACGATTATGTCAGCCTTGTCAGCTGCACTCATAGATTTTTCTCTTACATTTTCAAAAAGTTCATTTGAACTATCAAGTCCACCAGTATCTAGCAAGATACAAGGTTTATCAGTTATGACTACTTCGTGATCACGAACATCACGAGTAGTTCCACTAAAATCAGAAGTAATCGCTATACGTTTTTTTGCTATACGATTAAACAGTGAGCTTTTTCCAACATTTGGCAGCCCTATTATTGCTATGGTTTTCATTTATACCTGTCTTAGATTATATTTTGTATTTATTTTAGCATTTATTTGCTGTATCTTTGATGAGAAATTATTTAGAAAAATTAGAAGCTAAAAGATATGTCTATCTATTAGCTTCTTTAAGTGAAGTTTATTTTTTGAAACTTTTTATTGGGTGGTCTATTTGTGGAAGTTTTGATACTTTCTTGCCATTTGCTTTTTTAGTTTCAACATACTTTACAAAACTTAATGCATAGTCTAAGTATGTATCAACTCCTGCTCCTCTTTTATCTTGTACACTTTTAAATGTAACATAACCATCTTTACCTTGTGCTGTATAAGAGTTAGTTACAATAGTATATAGTTTGTTTTCATCTATAGTTGACCATTTTCCTGTTTTTCTATCTTTGATTTCTAAATTTGATATAGTATGATTTAAATTTTTACTCATATCAACATCATATTTTAGACCATAAGCATAAGGAAAAGAGCCTGAAGATCCACCTTTTTTGATGTTGGTTATAGCATCTTCTAAGACTTGTTTTATTTCACTACCATACATCTTAATTTCAAATAGAGTATTTGCAAAAGGGAGTAGTGAGTAAGCGTCACCAATAGTTATCTCACCTTTATTTATGGCAATTCTCACACCACCCGCATTTTGGATACAAGCATCTGCTAACTTACTTAAATCATAAAAAGATTTTGCTACTATCGGGGCTATATCACTACCAAGTGGCAGTATGTGTTGACCATCTTTTTTGTCTCCAGGAATTCTGTTGTGTCCTAAATCTTCACTAGCTTCACCAATAGAAATAGCCTTTTTTGCTTCTATTAGTTTTGTGTATTTTTTGATTTTTTCTAAAGCATTTTCATTTTGTTTTACTATCTCCATATTTGTTTGATTGTCTATAATTGAAATTATTTTATTAGCAACTGTTTTATCTACTTTGACTTTTTTACCAGATTTGTTTTTTTGTAAAAAAGTATCTCCTAGAAGTAAAATTGAGTCACCTTTACATTGAACTATATCGCCATTGTGGTTAAACTCAACATCAAGATTACCCAATGAGTGAGCATACTCCCAGGCTTGGGCTATACAGACTTTTTTACCGTCCTTTGAATTGACTTTTGTAGGATACTCATTTGAAACACTTTTCAATCCAAGAGCAGAAAAATCACCCAATAAAGAGTGTGAATCACCACCTATAATGACATCTACACCAGTTAAGTTTTTTGCCATCTCAATATCTTTTTTATACCCTTGATGAGTCAATAAAACGATTTTATTTATATTTTTTGATTGTAGTATATCTATATACTTTTGTGCAGTTTTAAGCTCATCTAAAAATATGATGTTATCACTAGGGTTTGAAGACTCTTTTGTTTTTCTAGAAGTGCCGATACCTATTATCCCTACTTTTTGACCAGCAACCTCTTTTATTGTATAAGGTTTCCACATATTAAAGAGTAAGCTACCATCTTTTGCTTCTATATTTGCTGAGACTATTTTTATATCTTTGTTTAGTCTGTCTAGTAAAAATTTTAGCCCTTCATCACCATCATCAAACTCATGATTCCCAAGCTCATAAGCATCCCATTTTATAAGATTTAGAGCGGTTGCATCTGCTTTACCTCTAAATAAAGAGTAATATAAGGTTCCTTGAAAAGTATCACCAGCATTTAAGATTAGAGAGTTTGGTTTCTCTTTTTTTAACTCTTCAATTTTAGTAACCATTCTTGGGTAGCCACCAACATCAAAATAGATTTTTTTACCATCTACTTTAAACTTCATTCTCTCACTTGTTATATGTGAGTGAGTATCATTTACATGAAAAAGAGATAATTTAAAATTATTATCTTTGGGACTAGATAACATGCTATTATTTGCACAACCACTAAGTAGAGCTACTACACTAAATAACCCTATACTAAAATAATGTTTTCTTTTCATCTTTTTACCTTTTAAAATACCTCTTTAATCAGAGGATTATTGCATAATCTAGGATGCATAGATAAAATTATATCTTAGAAAACTTTAATCTTAATGAGTTTAATACAACAGTTACAGAGCTAAAGCTCATTGCAATTCCTGCATACATTGGTGTTAACATAACTCCCATTACTGGGTATAGAACTCCAGCAGCTATTGGGATTCCTATTGTATTGTAGAAAAATGCCCAAAATAGGTTTTGTTTTATGGTTGTCATTGACTTTTCAGAGAGGTTTATACTTTTTGTAACTGAACTTAGAGTGTTATTCATCAAGATAATATCACCTGCATCTTTTGTTATATCAGAGCCACTGTTTAGAGCAACACCGATGTCTGCTTGTTTGATAGATACTGAGTCATTTATGCCATCTCCAACGAACATTACTTTTGCATTTTTTTGTAAGTGTTTGATGACTTTGTATTTTTCATTTGGTAAAACTTCTGCATAAACTAATTCAATACCAACTTTACTAGCTATTTTTTTTGCTGTTATTTCATTATCTCCTGTCAAAAGGATAGGAGTTATGTTTTTTCTCTTAATTTCATTTATCATCTCTAAAGCACCATCTTTTAAAGAGTCTTCAAGTGAGATGATACCAATGCATTTTCCATCTACACTAGCTAAAACAGCACCATTTCCAACAGATAAAATATTTTCAAATTTTGCTTGAATTTCATTGCCGATTTTTATGTTGTTTTTTTCTAAAAGAGCACTATTCCCAACCAAGATTTTTTTTCCATCACTTAAAGCACTTATGCCAAGTCCAGCTTGGATTTGAAGCTCTTTTACTTGGAGTGCTAAGTTAAAGTTATGTTGTTTTGCCCACTTTACAATCGCTTGGCTTATTGGATGTTCACTTTGGACTTCAGCTGATGCAATAAGACTTATATATTTTTCGTCTATAAGCATGTCTTTTACGCTAATTTTACCCTTAGTTATAGTACCAGTTTTATCAAAAACAGCATATTTTATATCTTTTATAATCTCCAAAATCTCAGGGTTTTTTATGAGTATTCCCTCTTTTGCACCTTTACCAACAGAGCCAACTATAGCAATAGGGGTAGCAAGGCCAAGTGCGCAAGGACAAGAGATAATCAAAACTGATATAGCAGCTAAAATAGCACTCATAGTATCACCAACTATATAGGCCCATACTAAAAATGTGATGATTGAGATGGCTATAACAGTAGGCACAAATATGTTTGCAACCTTGTCAGCAAACCTAGCTATAGGCATTTTTTTACTTTGTGCTTCGTTTAGAAGAGATATGATTTGAGATAGTTTTGTGTCATTGCTTAGCTTTAAAACTTTTACCTTTATAATTCCTGTTTTGTTGATAGTTCCTGCTATGACTTCATCACCCACTTTTTTAAAAACAGGCATTGGCTCACCTGTTATCATTGATGTATCTATTTCGGCTTCACCTTCAATAATGATGGCATCGGTTGAAACTTTTTCTCCTTGTTTTATCAGGACTATATCATCTATATGCAGGTCTTTTGCTAAAACAACTTTTACATCTCCATTTTTTAATACTAAGTTGGCTTCAGTTGGAGCTAAATTCATCAAATCTTTTAAAAAATCTGTAGCTTTTGCTTTACTTCTTTCTTCAAGAAGCCTACCAAGAAGTATAAAGGTTATGATAACTGCTGCACCATCAAAGTAAACAAATCGTAGATGTTCTGGAAAAAGGTCTGGAAAAAGTACAACAAAAGCAGAGTAAAAGTACGCAGCACTTGTTCCAAGAGCTACTAAAACATTCATATCGTAGTTTCTATGACTTATGGCATTGTATGCAAGCTTATAAAATCTCATACCAGGATAAAACTGTATAACGGAGCCAAGAGCTAAGATTATATAGTTATTGTTTACTATCGTAAGTGGAAAAAACATAAATATAAAGATATAAACAGTAAAAGAGGCAGCAACAAAGAAGAGGGCTTTTAGTTTTTTGTAGTTCTCTTGTTTTGCCTTCTCTAGTGCTTCAATGTTTTCTTCAACGCCATAACCTAGTTTTTTTATTTTTGTTATGAGTTTAGTTTTATCTAGTTTGTTAGTATCTATGGTAAACTCACCACTATTTGAAGCAAAGTTTACTTTGGTATTCTCTAAACCATCTAGTTTTTTTACAACTTTTTCTATACCATTTGAACAGTTTACACAGGTCATGCCTGAGATATTTAAGTTTATTTTTTCTTTTGGCACTTTGTTGCCTCCAATGCTATGAGAAGTAACTCTTTTACCTCTTTGTTTAAAATCCTATAAAAAGACATCTTTTTATCTTTTGTAAAAGTGACTATATTGTACTTTCTAAGAACTCTAAGCTGGTGGGAAACATGAGATTGAGGGAGATTAAGAAGGTTGACCATCTCTCCTACGCATATTTCATATTTTAAAAGAGCAAAGAGTATTTTGACTCTTATAGGGTCACTTAAAGCCTTGTATATGTTTGTTACAAGTCTTAACTCTTCATTACTTGGAAGATTTTTTTGTATATCTGGTATGAAGCTTACATCTTCACAACAGGAGCGTATTAGGTCACTCATTTATAATATCAAAGCCGATATCGCTCATCTCTTCTTTAAACCTTGCCTCACTTGCTTTATCTATTATCTCAACTGTTACTTCTTTTGGATTTGTTTCAAGATTTACTTCTATAATTCCAAAATCATCTTCAAGAGATCCTTTTATCATATTGGCACAGTTTTGACAGTTGATATTGTCTGATTTAAATGTTTTTTTCATCTTTATGTTTCCTTTTTTAGGAAGTAAATTCCTAAAAATTCCTTGTACTAAAGCTTATGCTTTGCATAGAATTTTTTAGCTCCCTTTATATATGCAATAATTTTCATATGTAAAGTTTATCATATGTTTTTAAATAAGTCAAGTTATTGTATAATCTTACATGAAAAATTTTATATTTATTATCACATTA
>CAZIAJ010000045.1:0-10730 GCA_964537565.1 uncultured Sulfurospirillum sp. | reverse complement strand
ACTGAAAATATTTGTTAAAAGAGCATTAACAAATTTTAGATAAAATCATTTTTACAAAAAATAAGGAGAAAAAATGCAAAATAGCTACAGTAAAGGTTCAATAGTTTTACATGCACTTCAAGGGATAATGCTTCTTTTTATACTATTAACAGGATCACTAATACTATCAGAAATGCCAAATAACGTAGAGAAAATAGGTTCTTATAAAATACATATGATAGTAGGTCTAATCATCTTTATTTTAACTTTTATTAGAATAACATTTCTACTAAAATCACCAAAAGTAGAACCTCTACATGTAAATGGTATAAGAGCAAAACTAATAAAAATTAACCATATATTGATATACGTTGTTGTTATAGCTATGGCTATAAGTGGTATTGTCTTATCACAACTCTCAGGCTTGGGTGAGATTGTATTTTTTGGTGCAAATAAATTAATTCCAAATCTTGAAGAGTTTCTTCCCTATTTTTCTCATGTAATACTATCAAAAGTACTTATGTTTTTAATTGTTATGCATGTTGTAGGAGTTTTTTCATATATGTTTAAAACAAAAGAAAATATCTTAATAAGAATGTGGTTCAAATAAAAACTTCATACATAACTACAAACTATTTTATGTAGTTTGTAGTTATGTTTCACTCTTTATCATCTCAAAAGTTAAATTTTTGTATAATCCTTATCAATCTTACATACTAAGGATGTACAACTTATGAAAATCCCATTTATAGACTTAAAAACACAATATGAAAAATATAAAGAAGAGATAAATAAAGAAGTTTTAGGAGTTATGGAATCAACTCAGTTCATCTTAGGACCTCAAGTTGCAAAACTTGAAAAAAGACTATCTGAATTTACTGGTGCAAAACATGCTATAGGTTGTTCTAGTGGAACAGATGCTCTAATCCTTGCTCTTTTAGCATTAGATGTTAAAACTGGAGATGAAATAATAACTACTCCTTTTACCTTTATCGCAACTGCTGAAGTCATTGCTTTACTTGGAGCTATTCCTGTTTTTGTAGATATTTGTGATAAAAACTATAATATAGACTATACTAAAATAGAAGAAAAAATAACACCAAAAACAAAAGCAATTATGCCTGTTTCACTTTATGGACAGCCTGCAAATATGGATAAAATTAATGAGATAGCAAAAAAACATAACTTACCTGTTATAGAAGATGCTTGTCAAAGTTTTGGAGCAGAGTTCAACGGTAAAAAAAGTTGTAACCTAAGTACGATTGGTTGTACAAGTTTTTTTCCATCTAAACCACTTGGTTGTTATGGAGATGGTGGAGCAATTTTTTGTAATGATGATGAATTAGCAAAAAAAATCAGAACTATTTTAAACCATGGACAAGAAGAGAGATATAAACATAAACTTATAGGAATCAATGGTAGACTAGATGCAATGCAAGCTGCAATTCTAAATGTAAAACTAAACCATTTTGAAGATGAAGTAAAAAATAGAATAGAGATAGGTAGTAGATATAGTGAACTTCTTAAAGATTCTAATGAAGTAAAAACTCCCTTTGTTTTTAAAGATAGAACTTCAGTCTATGCACAATACTCAGTTCTTTGTAAAGATAGAGACTCTTTAAGTAAAAAACTAAACGATGCAGGAATTCCAACTGCTGTCCACTACCCAATACCACTTCATCTACAAGAAGCATTTGAATATCTCGGACACAAAGAGGGAGATTTTCCAGTAAGCGAAAGGGTTGGAGAAAGCATTATGTCACTTCCAATGAGTCCATTTTTGACAAAAGAACAACAAAACTTTATAGTAGGAGCCATCTAATGGTAAAAGTAGCACTAATCGGGTTAGGCTCAATGGGGCAAAACCATTACAGAGTTCTAAAGGCATTAAATGGCTTTCAAATAACAGCACTTTGTGATATACAACAGACCAAAGAGTATGATGAACCATTTTTTACAGACTTAGATAATATGTTGGAAAAAGCTGATTTTGAAGCTGCAGTTATCGTAGTCCCTACATTTTTGCATAAAGAAGTAGCAATTAAGTGTCTAAATAAAGGAAAACACCTTTTTATTGAAAAACCAGTTGCATCAACTGTAGAAGAAGCAAAAGACATACTTAAAATTGCAGAAAAAAACAATGCAAGAGTATGCGTAGGTTATATAGAGAGATTTAACCCTGTTGTAGAACAACTTAAAATAGAAATTGCAGATAGTGAAGTATACTCTATAGGTATCACTCGTGTTGGTCCTTTTCCTCCTCGTATTGCTGATGTTGGTATACTCACCGACCTTTCAGTTCACGACATAGATTTGATACGTTACATCACAGGCAAAGAGATTGTAAACACATCTATCCATAAATCACAAAAAATTCATAACCACCATGAAGACAATGCAATACTCTCTTTTCAACTTGAAGATGAGGTAGTTGCATCTATAACAACAAACTGGTTAACACCTTTTAGAAAAAGAACTATTGAAGTTGCGACGAAAGATGCATATTTTGAAGCAAATTTAATGGAACAAGATCTTACAGAGTTTTCAGAATATCAAAAAAATAACTCATACGTTATTAGAAAATGCATGGTAAAGAAAGAAGAGCCATTGGTCCGTGAACATAAAGCTTTTAGAAAATTCGTAAAAACTGGTGAACGTCATGGACTTAGTACCATAGAAGATAGTATTATCACTTTGGAGATATCCTCTGGAAAATAAAGCTCTAGTCCTTCTAAATATGGGAGGACCAAACTCCCTTAACGAAGTTGAAATTTTTTTAAACAATATGTTTCATGATAAAAATATTATCACAGTAAAAAGTAATCTACTTCGCTCATTAATATCATATATGATAGTAACTTCAAGAAAAGACGAAGCTCGTTCAAACTATGAAAAACTTGGAGGCAAATCTCCTATAGTTGATTATACAAAAAAATTAGTAGAAAAACTACAAAATGAATTAAAAGATATTTACGTAACATATGCTATGCGTTATACTCCTCCTTTTGCTAAAGATGTTGCAAATGAGTTAAAACAAAAAGGTATAACAGAAGTTATACTTTTACCACTATATCCACACTATTCTACGACTACTACAAAATCATCTTTGGAAGATTTTAAACAAACTCTTGCACCTCTATCTATAAAAAGCTCCCACATAGAAAGGTTTTATGAGAACAGACTCTACAATGAACTACTTATAGATAAAATAGAAGAACAGTTAAAAAATGGAGACTCAAATGAATTTGAACTTATATTTTCAGCCCACTCACTTCCACAAAAGATTGTTGACAGTGGTGATACTTATCAAAAAGAGATTTTAATTCATGTTGAACTTTTAAAGAAGATATTAAAAGATAGAAATCTAATCTTCAAAAATATTCATGTAGCATATCAATCAAAATTAGGTCCAGTAAAATGGTTAGAGCCTTCACTTGAAACGCTTCTTGGCTCTCTTACTTGTAAAAAAGTAATCATCTCTCCTCTATCTTTTACCATAGATAACTCAGAAACTGAATTTGAGCTATCAATTGAATACAAAGAGATAGCCCAAAATCTAAAATATGACGAGTATCTTGTAGCTAAATGTCCAAACGATTCTGATAAATTTGTACGAGTTATATCTAACTTAACCACTTTATAAGAAAGTTTGCTCAATAATAAAAAATTATTATATTAGGAATCAAATTATATGAATTTACAAACATTAAAAGGTGATTTTTTTGGTGGTATTACTGCTGGTGTTATAGCACTTCCTCTTGCTCTTGCATTTGGTGTTGCTAGTGGAGCTGGAGCTATTGCTGGACTTTATGGAGCTATTGCTGTTGGTTTTTTTGCAGCTATATTTGGTGGTACAAAAACTCAAATCTCTGGACCAACTGGACCTATGACTGTTGTGGCTACTTCTACTATAGCTTTATTTCATGGTGATATACAAACTATAGTCTTTATCTTTTTTCTAACAGGTATATTTCAAATAGCATTAGGTTTTTTAAAAGTTGGACGATTTATACACTTTATCCCATATCCAGTTATATCTGGTTTTATGAGTGGAATTGGAATCATAATCATAATCCTTCAAATAAACCCTATAATTGGAGCAAGTCAATCAGGTACTATACTTGAAATCATAGCCAACCTTGGAAAAAGTTTTAATGAATTTCATTATCAAAACTTTTTATTAGGTTTTATAGCTCTTGCTATACTGTTTTTTACACCTAAAAAAATAGCACAAATTTTTCCTCCAACTCTTATCGCTCTTATAGTAGCTACCCTTGTAAGTATATATTTTAATTTTGATGTTCAAACTATAGGTGCCATACCTTCAACACTACCAAAGATACATATTCCAAATTTTAATTTTACACATCTTGATGTTATTATCCCTTATGCAGTTACACTTGCAATACTTGGAACAATTGACTCTCTTTTGACATCTTTAGTGGCTGATTCTATGAGTAAAACAAAACACAATCCAAACAAAGAACTTATAGGACAAGGCATAGGAAATGCCGTTGCTGGACTTATCGGTGGAATCCCTGGAGCAGGAGCCACCATGCGTACAGTTGTAAATATAAAAAATGGTGGTACAACTCAACTATCAGGTATTATACACTCTATTTTTTTAATGGCTACCGTAATAGGAGCTAGCTCTGTTGTAGAAAAAATCCCCTTAGCGGTACTTTCCGGTATACTTATAAAAGTTGGAATTGATATACTTGACTATAGACTACTAAAAAAGATTAAAACCGCACCAAAATATGACTTATATGTTATGTTGACTGTTCTATTCTTGACAGTTTTTATAGACTTAATTACTGCTGTTGGGGTTGGTATAACACTATCAGCTCTTCTTCTTATACATAGAATTAGTAGAAAAATTGAGATAGATTTTCATGATATAGATGAAGACCATATTGCTAATGTAGACTCACAAATAACGTGCTGTACTGATAACAAAATAAGAATTATATCAATTGATGGCCCTTTTTTCTTTGGTTCAGTCAATAGAATAATAAACCGTTCAGCAGATAAATTAAATACAAAAGTTATGATTTTTAACTGTAAATCTGTTCCTTTTATGGACCTTTCAGCTATATTTGCCATGGAAGATATCATAGAAAATCTTCAAGAGCAAGATTGTAAAACAGTTATGATTTTACACTCAGATACAATGAGAAATAGATTGATTAAAATGGGTATTGGAAAACTTACGGGAGAAGAAAATCTATTTTTAGATAAACATAGTGCTATAGAACAGTCCAAAAGGCTACTTAGAGGGGACTAAAAAACCCTCTTCTATAAGCCTTAGAACAACCTCTTTAAAAATTGGAACAGCAGCAATAGAAGCAAAATAATGGTACTTCTTTTTAGGCTCTATAACTAAAACACCTATAGTAAATTTATTCTTAATATCATTTGCAAATCCAAAAAATGAACTATTATATTTTCTTGCATATCCACCACCTTCAGCTATCTGTGCAGTCCCAGTTTTACCACCGATAATAAGACCATCTATTTTAGTATTAACCCCTGTTCCTTTTTGAACAGTTTTTATCAAAATACTCTGCATTCTTTTTGCAACAGAAACAGGGATAACTTCTTTCTCATAATTTCTATTAATTATATATTTTTTGCCATCATCACTTTGAAAATATGATGCTATATATGGAGATAGCATTCTTCCATTATTGTTAAATATATTGTATGCTTTTAAAACTTGCATAAATGTAGATGTCATACCATAACCATATCCAACTGTTCCTTTATATGTTTCAGATTTGAACTTATATAATGGTGGAATTGAGCCAAGCTTTTCATATGGTAAATCTATCTCTGTTTTATTCGTAAAGCCAAAATCTTTTAATCCTTGAAAAAATTCAACAGCATCTAATTTTTGTGCAAGCTGAACAGTTCCTACATTACTAGAATGTACAATTACATCCTCTGCACTTAACCACTCATAATTATGAGTATCGTGTATTATCCTTCTGCCAAGTTTATATTTACCACCATATATGCGTACTAAATCATAAGGATTTACTTTTCCCTCTTTCAATAAAAGTGCGAATGTAATTGGTTTCATAACAGATCCAGGCTCATATGCATACTCAACAGCTGAAACATTTAAATTTGGATAATCACTTCTTCGTATTAGGTCAGGGTTATATCTATTTGACGTAGCCAAAGATAAAAGCGCACCACTGCTAGAATGCATAACAGATGCTATAATCTCTTTTGCATCTAATTTTACTTTATATTCATCTAAAACATCTTCTATCATTTTTTGTAATTTTAAAGATATAGTAGTATGAATATCTAACCCATTTATCCTTCTACTTGAGACACTATCTCTTGTTAGGATAATTGTATTTGATATATCTCTACTTCCTACAACTGTAGTATCTTGAATTGATAGAAGCTTGTCTTCATAATAACGCTCTAAGCCTTTTACTCCAGTAACTTTTGTTATACCATCTTTTTCTATCTTTTTTACATAACCTACGACAGGAGTCAAAGTTTTTTTAACAGGATATACTCTTCTCTCTCCACTCTCTACAACACTTAAACCATGCAAAAAAGTAACACCAGTTTTTGGATTAGTATAACTTCTAAAAACACCTAGTCTAAATAATTTTCTAGCCAAGGCTTTTAAGTGTTTTGCATTTTTAGGATTTATCTTATAAGAGAGAACTAAACTCCCTTTTCTAGAAAGTATTCTTTTTTTTACTCTTTTCTTACTATCACCACTATATAAAGCATATAAATTTACAAATAAGTCAAGTTTATCTGGGTCTATATTTTTTGTATTTATTACTGCTTTATACAATTTTTTGCTAGTTGCAACTGTAAAGTTATCATTTGATATTATATTTCCACGAGTAGCATGAATTTGCTCTTTATATGTAAGTCGGGGAAGCCTTCTATCTATCTTCGCCCAATAGAAAAGTGTACCCAAAAATATAATAAACCCTAGTGTAACAATAACAAATAAAAAAAGTATTTTTATCTTACGAGTATCTTTTTGTTCCATATAGTAAGTATATCTAACTATTGTTTAAAGTTGAGTTCTTGCAATCTCTTTATAAGCATTTAGTGCTTTATTTCTTATCTCCAACATCACTTTCATACTAGTCTCCGCTTTACCTATAGAGAGTGCTGCTTGATGAAGATTTTTAACTTCCCCTGTTGCTATATCAGCCATTGCTTTATCTGCCTCTACTTGATTTTGATTAACAGTACTCAAAGATTCTTCCAAAACTTTTGAAAAATCACCACTTGCAGTTTGTGTTGACTTATCTAACTTATCACTAATACCATTTAAATTAGAAACTTGATTTATACTATTTTGCATCTACTGTTAACCTCTCATCATATCTATGGAACTATTTGCCATATTTTTTGAACTTTGAAATGCAGCAACATTTGCTTGATATGCTCTTGTAGCTTCTATTAAATCGGCCATTTCAATAACTGGATTAATATTTGGATATGAAACATATCCTTCACTATTTGCATCTGGATGTGATGGATCATACTTTAATCTAAAATCACTATCATCTCTAACAACTTTATCTACAACAACACTCATTATAGCAGGATCACCATCTGTTTGCAAAAATGAATCATCCAATGGATTTTCATATTCTAACATATTATTATTATCTTTTATCTCTTGATTTAATGCTTTATTAAAATCCATAGCTTTAAAAACTACTTCTCTTCTTTGATAAGGACCACCTTCACTAGTTCTTGTTGTATTTGCATTTGCAATATTTGAACTTATGATGTTCATTCTAAAACGTTGAGCTGAAAGTCCATATCCACTAATATCAAAATTACTTAAGAATGCCATTTTATACCTTTGCTGATGCGTCTAAAACACTTCTGAAAATTTGACCATTTTTCTTTAATGCTGCTGTTAACGCTGTAAACATAACAGAATTTTTACTTAACTCAGTAGTTTCAACATCTAAATCTACAGTATTACCATCATTTCTAGCCATATGACCATCACGAAGAAATACCGTTGCTTTTAAATTATCAGAACTTTTATAGGCACTCATATGTTTATCATCTGTTTGTGCCATTTTTAACTCTTTAACATCATTTTTATTATATATCTCTTTAGTTTTTTCAATAAGAGCTGATTCAAAATCTATATCACGAGCTTTGTAAAAAGGTGTATCTATATTTGCTATATTTCCAGATATCATATCTTGACGTTGCGCACGTGCATTTAAAGCTTCTTCCATTAACGGTTTTGCTTTAGTTGTCGTATAAACCATCATCTTCCCTCTCATTTATTAAACTATAACTTAAATAAAGCAAATTCTATTCCAAGTTTAAAAATTTATATTTAAACATTATTATACTAAAATAATAAAAATTATCTCCAAGAAAGTAACATATGGCAACAGATAGAACACTTTTTATACTTTGTGTATTTTGTATATTTATAAGTATTGTATTTTCACTCTCATTACCAGTGTTTACTACACTATTTTTTCACTATAATGAGTGGCATTTTTTTATAAGACAATTTGCTGTTGGTATGTTATCTATATTCATTATGTGGTCTTTATCCCAATTTAATCCTGAAAAATACTTAGTTTGGATAGGTTTTTTTATCTTTTTCTCATCTTTGTTATTAATGGGAGTTATGCATTACCTTCCTGACTCTATGGTGACAAGTGCAGGTGGAGCAAAAAGGTGGGTAAGACTTCCTGGGTTTTCATTTGCACCTGTAGAATTTTTTAAAGTTGGATTTGTCTATTTTTTAGCTTGGAGTTTTGCAAGAAAACTGGATGATGATAAAAAACCACTAAAAGATGAATTACTGTTAATTTTACCATATTTAGGGCTTTTTCTTCTTGTTATTTATCTTATAGCAATTATGCAAAATGACCTTGGGCAAGTTGTAGTTCTAGCTCTAACACTTGCTTTTATGGCATTTTTTGCTGGGACTAGTCTGAGACTTTTTATGATTAGTATCATAGGCTCCATTGCACTATTTGTTATTACAATTTTAACTTCAGATAGAAGAATTATGCGTATTAAAACATGGTGGGCAACTATACAAGATATGGTTTTATCTATGTTTCCAGACTCAATAGCAAATGCACTTAGAGTTGAAAATGCTCCTGAGCCATATCAGATATCTCACTCTTTAAATGCTATCAAACATGGTGGTCTTTTTGGAGAAGGCTTAGGTAATGGTCTTTTCAAATTGGGATATTTAAGTGAAGTTCATACAGATTTTGTTTTAGCAGGTATTTCAGAAGAAATTGGGGCTTTAGGAGTTACATTTTTAACTCTAACAATATTTACAATAATATACAGGATTTTTAAAATTTCTAGTAGAAGTGATAATAAAGTATTTTATCTATTTTCACTAGGAATTGGTCTTCTCATAGTATTCTCATTTTTAATGAATGCTTATGGTATCACCTCTATTACACCTATAAAGGGAATTGCTGTTCCTTTTATAAGCTATGGAGGTAGTTCTCTTTTGGCATTATCATTTGGTATTGGTATGGTATTAATGGTAAGTAAAAGAGCTAAGTTATGATGGTTGCCATTACTGGTGGTGGAACAGGTGGACATTTAGCAATAGCAAATGCACTAAAAGAAGAACTAAACTTTCGTGGCTTAAAACCAATCTATATTGGCTCAAAAAATGGCCAAGATAAATCATGGTTTGAAAATGATAGTGGATTTAAAAAAACATACTTTTTAGACTCTAAAGGAGTTGTAAATAGACGTGGTTTTAAAAAACTTCTTGTTTTAAAAGATATAGTTAAATCAGCTTTTACATGTAAAGATATTTTTAAGACTCACAACGTTAAAGCAGTATTTTGTGTTGGTGGCTACTCTGCTGCTCCAGCATCTTTTGCCTCTATACTTACTAAAACTCCACTTTTTATTCACGAACAAAATGCAGTCATAGGAACACTAAATAAGCTACTAAAGCCATTTGCAAAAGAGTTTTTTAGCTCTTATGATAAAACTTCAAAAGTTGAAGAATACCCAGTAAGTGATAAGTTTTTTAGCTCAAGAAGAGTGCGAAAAGAACTAAAAACTATTATCTTTTTAGGTGGTTCACAAGGAGCAAATTTCATCAACCAATTAGCAATGAAAGTAACACCTATACTTTTAAAAAACGGGCTACATATAATCCACCAAACAGGCAAAAAAGAGTACAGTACATGTAAAGAGTTCTACGAAAAAAACTCTTTACATGTAGAGTGTTTTGATTTTAGTACAAACATACTAAAAAGCTTAGAGAAAGCTGACTTTGCTGTTAGCCGTGCAGGAGCAAGTACTCTTTGGGAACTCAGTGCCAATGGACTTCCTGCTCTATTTATACCCTACCCATATGCTGCAAAAAATCATCAATACTATAATGCAAAAGTACTTGTTGATAAAAATACTTCTTTATTAAAAACAGAAAATAAATTAAATGAAAAAGTATTAGAAGAGATATTAAAAAATATAAATTTAGAACAACTTTCTAAAAAACTATTATCTACTATAACTAAAAATGGTATAAAAGAAATAGCAAATGTCATATTAAAAATTGAAAAATAGATGGTGCGCCCGACAGGAGTCGAACCTGTGACCTTCGGTACCGCAAACCGATGCTCTATCCAGCTGAGCTACGGGCGCACATTTAATTAAGAGTGAGATTATACCCAAATTTATATAAAAATCAAAGTACTAAATTTGAATTTCTTTGTGAAAAACATGGA
>CAZIAJ010000044.1:0-10896 GCA_964537565.1 uncultured Sulfurospirillum sp. | reverse complement strand
ATCTTGATTACGTATTAGAAAAAGGAGATAAATAGAATGAAAAAAATAATAATTACAGTTATATTTGTCATTGGTGCCGTTATATTAGGCATAAATGGTAAAGCAATGTTACAAAATAAACAAAAAGAGATTAAAAATGAAAAACCACCGGTGGTAGCTACCATTAGTGTTGAAGTGATTAAACCTAAAAGTGGATTTTTAGAGAATAAAGAAGGATATATAGCTCAAATAGAGTCTGTTAAAAGTATAAAACTATCTACTAAGTTAGCTGGATATATTGAAAAGGTTTATGTCCAAGAGAATCAGAAAATTAAGAAAAATCAGATACTTGTAAAGATAGATGATACAGAAACAAGGTCAAATATAGATGCATTATATGCTTCTTTAAGTTCTCAAAAACAAGATTTAGAGTTGGCTAGAAGTATTTATAATAGAAATAAAGAGTTGTATAAAATTGGTGGATTAGCAAAAGAAAAGTTAGATATATCAAAAGTTACATTAGATATAAAAAGTTCAATAATAGAAAATACAAAACAGAAAATTGCTCAATTAAAGCATCAATTATCATATCTTAAAATAGTTGCTCCATTTGATGGATATATAGATAGTATACTACTTCATGAAGGTGATTTAGCAGCTGCAGGAAAACCAATACTTGCTATGAGTAACGGACAAAAGAAATTGATATTTTCTTATGCTCCAACAAATAAAACAGATATAAAAACTTCACAAGTAGTCTACTTAGATAACAAAGAGATAGGTTATGTAAAATCAATATATACAACTTCTCAAAATGGACTTATAAGTGCGGAAGTTGCTTTAACTAAAAATATATCTTTACCAACAGGAAGCAATATAAATATAGAAGTTCAGACTAAAAAACAGAGTGGTTGTATAATCCCGAATACTACTGTTTTACATAAAAAAGATGGAGTTTATGTGATGGCTTATGATGGTAAAACTTTCTCTCCATTTAAAGTAAAAGTAGAAATGAAAGAGGGTAATACTCTTCTTATATCTCCTTGTCCTTCATCTTCTATAGCAAAAGCAAGTGAAACAAAATTAGCTCAGCTTCCTGCTTATGATAAGATAGATATATTAGAGGGAAAATGATGAAAGAGTCATCTTCTTGGGTAGAAAAAATATTAAAAAAGCCACATGTTATTATTTCGTTTTTAGCACTATTTCTTTTATCTGGTATGTTTGGATATAACAAAATACATAGGAATCTATTTCCAAATTCAAATTACCCTGAAGTTGCCCTTGTTATAGTAGAGCCAGGTGCTTCAGCAAAAACAATAGCAAGTAATATAGCTGTTCCTATTGAAGAGGAGCTTTATGCATTAGATGAGATAAGAAGAGCTTACTCAAATACTATAGATGAAGTAACAGTTATAAGAGCTGAATTTGAGTATACAAAAGATATAGATACCGCTGTCAATGATGTAAACAATGCACTCTCAAAAATACGTTCAAAACTACCTAGCGATATAAAAGAACCTCAAATTATAAAAGTTACTGAAGCAACAGCTCCTATTTTAGTAGTGGCAATGTCTCCTAAAAAAGGAAGTTCTTTAAGTTTAGAAGATATACGAGATATAGCTAGTGGAAATATAAAGCATAAGTTATTAAAAACTCAAGGTGTGGCAAATGTAGATATATTTGGTGGTTATGAAAAAGAGCTGCAGATAATTGTTGATAAAGATAAACTTGATGCTCTTCATCTCTCTCTTGGAGAAGTTATAGCGACTCTACAAAAAAATGATAATGAGTATGCCATAGGTTTTGTGATAAATGACGAGCATAGATATTTGTTAAAATCTCAAGGTAAAAGAGATATGGTTGATAAGCTAAAAGCTCTACCTTTAACACAAGATATAAAGCTTTCAGATGTAGCAAAAGTCTATTTTGGTCATTATGAGAATTCTAGTGCCTATTATGGTAACGGAAAACCAGCTATTGCTCTGTCTATTCAACGTTCAATTAGTGCAGATGTTATAAAAACAATCGATAAAGTAGAAGAGAAGTTAGATAAATTTAGAACAGAGTATTCAAATATAGATTTTAAGATAAGTGACACACAAAAAGAGACTATCGAACAAAGTACTACAAATATGTTTGAATCTTTAAGAGATGCTATTATTATGTCTACCATAGTAGTTTTTATTTTTCTTGCAAGTTTTAGGCAGATTTTAATTGTACTTATTACTATACCGCTTGTTTATGCTTCTACTATAGCACTGATGTGGCTTGTAGGTATACAGTTTGATGTTGTTACTCTAACAGCTATCATCTTAGCCCTTGGTCTACTTTTAGATGATACTGTGGTCGTCATGGAAAATATAGAACGGCATTATAAAGAGCTAGGAAAACCTATAAAAAGTGCTGTTTTTGAAGGTACTAAAGAGATAATGTTTGCAGATTTAAGTGGAACAATAACCACTATGATAGCTCTTGCTCCCATGTTATTTGTTGGAGGGTATCCTCAAACTGTATTTGCTCCACTTGTTGGAACACTACTTTTAGCACTTATCGCTTCTTATGTTATATCAATAATAGCAGTACCATTGTTATCTTTATATATACTCTCTATTCAAAATCCAATACTTCTTAAAGCTGAGTCTCTTTTTCATTTTGTTATTGGAAAGGCAAATGACTATATTCAAAGTTTTTTTGCAAGTTTAGTAAAATCTATAGTATCTTCAAAAATATTAGGTTTTATTTCTATGGGTATACTATTAGCACTGTTTGTAACTTCTATTAAGTTAGTTATGCCTGTGGTTGGGCAAGAGCTTATGCCTCCTATGGATACAGGAGGAGTTAATATTCAAATTACAACTGATTCCAATTTACCTATAAGTAAGAGTGAAGCTATTATGAAAAAGGTCAATAAAATTATACAAGAACAGGCAAAATTACTTAGAATCTCAGGTAGTATTGGTAGTGAAGCGGGAGTTTTAAGTATAGGTAGTGGTAGTGGAATAGACCATATATCTATAGTAGCTACTTATGTTGATAGATATAAAAGAGAAAAAACCATTTGGGATATTGCTAAATCTTTAAGAGAAGAGATAGGACAAATTCCACATGTCAAATACCTTGATGTATCACCTTACGGCTCAACTGCTTTAGCAAGTATTAGAGCTACTGTTGATGCAAAGTTAAGTAGTTCAGATATAGATAGTCTACAAAAAGCAGGAAAAGATGTAAAAGAGGCTTTAGATAAAACACAAGGTGTAATCTCAACAGCAATAACATGGGATATGGATAAGAGGGTTTACAATCTAAAAATAGATGAAGCTGAAGCTATGAGATATGGGGTAAATCGTTTAGATATAACTTCTCAGTTACAACTAGCACTTCGTGGTGCACCAGTTGCTAGTTTTCCAAAAGCAAATAGTATGGATTATGGTGTAAGAGTTTGGTTACCAAAATACCAAATAGATAATTTTGATACTATTTTAAATACACTTATTGATACAAAAAAAGGTAAAATACCATTAAATAAGATAGCTACTATTGAGTCTAAAAAAGAACCTAGTCTTATAACAAGAGAGGGGTTAGAGTATACTCTTGAGGTATATGGAAACCGTGAAAAAGCAGCTGTTTCACATATAATGGATAGTTTTGAAAAGAACTTAGAGAGTGTTGAGTTACCAAAAGGGATTAGTATAGAACAAATAGGTGATATAAAGCAGTTTAAAGCATCTGCTAAGAGGATGAGTGGAGCAATAGCTGCTGCTGTTCTTCTTATATTTTTTGCATTAGTTGTAATGTTTGCAGATATCAAAATATCTCTAATGATACTATTTTCTATACCTCTTACTATTATTGGTGCTGCTTGGGCAATGCTTATTATGGATTATCATATTTCGATGTCGGCGATGATGGGTTTTGTACTGCTCTCAGGAGTCATAGTAAATAATGCTATACTTTTAATACACTTTGCTATAGAGCAAATACAAAAAGGAATCCCTAAAAAAGAAGCTATGCTTGAGTCCATAAAAATTCGTACCAGACCAGTTTTAATGACTGCATTTGCAGTCTCTGTTGGAATGTTACCTGTTGCAGAAGGTTCTGCAATTGGTTTAGAAAAACTTGCACCTTTGGGAGTAGTAGCTGTTGGAGGATTGCTTATTGGTACTTTTATGACATTGGTCTTTATTCCTATAGTTTTTATCTGGAGTGTAAATGAACAAAAGATAAGAGAGGTAGAATAGAAAATGATATTGTAAAAATCAAGTTATTATTGTTGAGGAATAATCTCTACATGTAGAGATTATTTTTTACATTTGTTATCTAAATTTTTAAGTTCCATATTGAGTGCAGTTGTTGAGATATAGACTTCCCATAGTGATAGTAAAAGAGAAATACACATAGCTATTAAGCTAAGCCCAAATACTTTCTTACCAAGCTCTTCAAATTCTAAAAAAAGACCAAACATAGAAACGGTACATAATAAGATAGAGATAACTCCAAAAATTTGCATCCACTTTGTAACTTCTAATCGCTCTCTTAGATTGTTTATCTGTTCATTTACTTCACAATCATCTTTAACTCTTATTTGATTGCTTAATAGCCTTATAAGACTCGCAACTGCTAAAAAACGATTTGTATATGCTAAAAGAAGTAGAGAAACAGCAGGGAAAAGAAGTGCTGGAGTTGAGATATCCATGGAGTAGTTACCTTTTTAGTGATTTTAGCATATTTAGTATAAAAATATTCATTCAATTAAGAAAGAAAAATTATATCTATTTTTAAAATTGAAGTGGTATATTAGTTGAAAGAAAATGGTGGGTTCTGGGCGACTCGAACGCCCGACCGCTCGGTTATGAGCCGAGAGCTCTAACCAACTGAGCTAAGAACCCACACCATGGTTAGATAAGTAGTAAACTCTCAAAGTATCACTTACTACTAAAGTGATTAACAGTACATCTGTTTTTGAGAGTGACATTCTACCTACTTATGGTTTAAAGTAAAATAAAAGTTGAGCTAAACATTGTATTTTATCGATTTATATGTTCTATCAAATCTAAAAGTAAGTAAATTTTCTAGTATACCAAAGAAAGTCATAAAGGTAATAAAACTTGTACCACCATAGCTAAAAAAGGGCAGAGGTACTCCTACAACGGGAGCAAAGCCTATTGTCATAGAGATGTTTACACCCATATAAACAAAAATAAGTAGAGCAATACCTGTAGTCATAACTTGACCAAAATAATCTTTGTTAAATTTATAATTTAGTGTTATAAGATGTACAATGAGCAGAGCATAAATAGTAATAAGTCCTAAAGCACCCCAAAATCCAAATCTTTCTACATGATAAGCAAAAATAAAATCACTTGTTGCAATTGGTAAAAATTTAAAGTGTGTTTGCGTTGCTTCTTCTTTTTTCTTTCCTTCAAGCCCACCACTACCGATAGCAATAATGGATTGCCTGACATGGTAACTAGGTTTTTCAGATATAAAATCTGTTATTCTCTTTTTTTGATAATCGTGTAAAGAGTTATATAAAAATGGTCCACTTATAACTAGTGCTAAAAAGAGTGTGATCCATATTTTTTTATTGATTCCAATAACAAATAGTATGCCGTATCCAACTATAAGTAACACCATCGCTGTCCCTAAATCTGGCTCTTTAGCAATAAGAATAAATGGAAGTAAAATATAAAAACTAAGTTTAAAAAAATCTTTCCAGCTGTACCCATCAATATCTGGAGGATTATGCTTTATAAGATAAGCCAACATAAGTATAAATGCAGGTTTTAGAATTTCTGATGGCTGGATGGTAAAGTGTACAAAAGGAATTTCTAACCATCTTCTTGCTCCTAGTTTTGAAACACCAAAAAAGTCAACACTTATGAGAAGAAAAATAGTTAACCAGTAAAACATAGGTATAAGCCACTCTATTTTTCTTAGTGGCATGAGGAAGAAAAACAAAAAAGAGATGAAGCCAACAGTGAAATATACAATTTGTTTATTTGCAAGTATAGTATTTGCTTCATTAATTAGGTAAAATGATAGACCTATAACTGGTATAATCAAAATAGGAATTAAAAAATCAAAATGTGTAAATATACGTCTATCTATTTGTAACAAGAATAAGCCTAATTTTTAGATAGAGTATTATACAAAAAAGAGAGTTAAATGACCTTTATATGTAAAGAAAATGGAAGATTAGATGCAATTATGAGTAAAGAACTCGTACTTCCAAGGAATCAAATAGAACAGTTGATAAAACAAGTTGGTGTCAAAGTAGGTGATAAAGAGACAAAAAAATGTAGTTTTAAACTTAAAATTGATGATATAGTTGAGTATAACTTTATTCAAGCAGAAAAAAAGAAAGAGAGTTATGAAGTTGATTTTGATATAGATGTTCTTTATGAAGATGATGATATCTTGATTATAAATAAACCACCATTTTTAACTGTGCACCCAGCTCCTAGTGTTAAAGAAGCAACAGTAGTTGATTGGTTAATAAAACGAGGTATTTCACTTTCAACTATAAGTGGTGATGAGCGTCATGGAATAGTGCATCGTATAGATAAAGAGACAAGTGGTGCTTTGGTAATTGCTAAAAACAATGAAGCTCATATGGGACTCTCTTCACAATTGGTGGATAAAAGTATGGGTAGATACTATTTAGCAATTATTGATATTCCGTTAAAAGAAGATATTATTATAGATAAACCAATAGGAAGAAATAGGAACAATAGATTAAAAATGGACATAGTCTCACAAGGTAGAGAATCAAAAAGTGCTTTTTGTAAACTCTCTTTAGCCAAAGATGAAAAAAGAGAATTAATAAGTGCAAAGCTTTTTACAGGTAGAACTCATCAGATAAGAGTACACTTAAATAGCCTATCACGGCATGTTTTAGGAGATGATTTATACGGTTTTAAGAGCCAAAAGAGTAAAATAGCAAGAGTTATGTTACATGCATATATACTATACTTACAACATCCAAGAAGTGGAGAGTTTATGCAAGTTATTGCTCCACCGTTTGAGGATTTTGAAAATATACTAAAAAAACATTTTAATAAGGATGAAGTAGATGAGAAAATGGATAGCTCTTATATCATTAAGCGTTTTAGTACTTTTTGTTAGTGGTTGTACGAATGACCCTAAACCACCTAAAAAACCTGTTATAGACCAGACTCTACCAAAGCTTGTAGATGTAAAGTTTTTAGTAGATGTTACAGAAGTTGGTTTCGAATGGAAACCTAGTCTTGATGAGAGGGTGAGTGGATATTATATATATCGTTCAAACCCAAAAATAACAAATGGAAAACTAGCAAGAGTAGCAACTATAAAAGATAAATATAGTTCCCATTATGTAGATACAAATTTGAAGCCTGGTACTACTTATTATTATCGTTTTTCAACATTTTCAAAAAACAAAAGAGAGTCAGTAGCTGGTGATACTATATCGGTAACTACAGCACCTCTAATAAAATCAGTTTCATATATAAAAGCCATTACTGGACTTCCAAATAGAGTAAAGTTGATTTGGAGACCTCATAGTTCACAAAGAGTAGCTTCATATATAATCCAAAGAAATGAGTTTACTTCAACTAAGTGGGAACAACTTGCAGAGGTAAAAGGTAGATTAAATGCTGAGTATATTGATGCTGGATTAAAAGATAATCGCGTATATAGATATAGAGTAAAAGTAAAAACATATGATGGTTTGATTTCACAGCCTAGTGAAGTTGTAGAGGCTGGAACAAAGCCACTTCCAATTGAGATAAAAAATTTAAAAGCAACAACAAATCTACCTAAAAAGATAGTTTTAACTTGGAACCCTTCTGTAGAAAAAGATTTTTCTTATTATAAAGTTTACAGATCTATCAATACTATGCTTTTTTATAGTTATATTGCAAAAACAAAAGATACGCAATATGAAGACCTAATCAATGAAAATGGTAAATCATATTACTACTATGTAACTACAGTAGATAAAGATGGATTAGAATCACCAAGACAAAAAAATGCTGTAATAGGAAGTTCTTTGCCTATACCAGATACTGTTTTTATAACATCATCAAATTATGATGCAAATGGCATAAAGATAACTTGGGAGAGTCGAGATAATAGAGTTGTTAAATTTAGTGTCATAAAAGAGTATAAAGGTAAGAAAAAAGTTTATACAGGGATAACTAGTACCAGTTTTGTAGATAATGATGTTGTAAAAGGTATTGAGTATAAGTACAATGTAATAGCTATAGACAAATATGGTTTGGCATCAAAAGAATCAGAAAATGTAATCATAGAAATGCCTAAGGAATAGTTTATTTAATGCCAAATTTTCATGCAAAAGAGTTTCAAGAACCAATATATCCATCAGAGTATGGAAAGAGTAAGTTTAAGTTTGTAGCCATCTCTAGTAGGGGTGAAAGATTAGTAATGAGTCATACACAAAATTGTGATATGCTTTTAAAAGTCAATAGAAATAAAAAAGGTTATCTTATCAAAGGTGATAAGATAACTAGACCATCTCAGGTTGCTATTTTACAACAAGCACTAAAAGATTATCGAGATTTAACAAAAACGAACACTACAAACTCTAATATAGATTCACAAAAGCAAAAGAGTCTAAAAATATCACCATATCTAAAGAGTATGGAGTATTTTGCAGATGAGTTTAAAATTAACAAGGATATTTTAGTAGAAGTCGGTTTTGGAAGTGGTAGACATCTTCTATATCAAGCTAAAAAAAATCCCGATAAGATAGTAATTGGTCTTGAAATTCATAAGCCTTCAATTGAGCAAGTTTTAAAACAGTGTGAACTTCAAGGTATTAAGAATATTTTAGTTGTAGATTATGATGCAAGAACATTTTTAGAATTTTTAAGTTCAAATAGTGTTGATAAAATATTTGTTCATTTTCCAGTTCCTTGGGATAAAAAACCACATCGTCGTGTTATTAGTGAAAGATTTATAGATGAATCTAAAAGGGCATTAAGAGTTGGTGGAACATTAGAGCTAAGAACAGATAGCGACAACTATTTTGAGTACTCATTTGGAGAGTTTATAAAACAGAAAAAAATAGATTTACATGTAAACAAAAATAGAGATTTAGAGATAAGTAGTAAGTATGAAGATAGGTGGAAAAGACAAGAGAAAGATATATATGACATCACTATGATAAATCAAGAACATTCGGATGATATATCTACTGTAGATAGACTAAAATTTGATGAAAATATAAAGTTTAAAGATATAAAGAAAAGGTTTAAAGAGCTTACATTAAGAGGAGATGGTTTTTTCGCGCACATCGAAGAGATTTATGAGATAAATGAAGATGAAGGATTTATAAGAGTCTCTTTTGGTGCAAGTCAAAGAAATGAGCATAGTTATATCTTTATAGAAAAAGATAGTATGACATATTTTCCTGATAATGTTTTAGGAACAAAAGATAATGAAAAAGCACATGAATTAATAAAAGGGTATCTGTGGAACACGTGATTAATGCTGAGAATTTAACTCTGTCCTATGGTAGAGATGAACCTATTATAACCGAAGGAAATTTAAAGATAAATCCAAATGAATTTGTTTTTATAACAGGTAAGAGTGGTAGTGGTAAGTCTACAATTCTCAAATCAATGTATGGAGAACTTATTCCTAAAAAAGGTGATTTAAATGTTTGTGGGGTTAATATAAAAAACATAAATAGCTCAAAATTAAATCTACTTAGACGTTATTTAGGCATAGTTTTCCAAGATTATAGACTTATCAATGATTGGACAGTAGAAAAAAATGTTATGTTACCTCTTATGATAGGAGGTTTCTCAAAAGGTGTCTGTGTTAAACAGGCACAAAAGCTTTTGAAGCATGTTAAACTTTTACATAAAGCAGATAAATATCCACTAGAACTTAGTGGTGGAGAACAACAAAGAGTTGCTATGGCAAGAGCTTTAGCACATAATCCAGTAATGATACTTGCAGATGAACCGACAGGTAATCTTGATGAATATTCAAGTGAAGTGATTTGGGATTTACTAAAAAATGCTAAAGAGCATTTAGGAACTACAGTTGTTGTAGTTACACATCATATACCTTCTACTTTGGGTATTGATTATAAGCATTTCTTTTTAGAGAGTGGAGTAGTATATGAAGTCTCTTAAAAATCACCTCTCTGTTATCTTACCTCTGTTTGTTTTACTTTTTTCTCTTCAGTTTACATTTTTAACTAATAAAATTGTTGATAATTATGAAAAAAAACTCACACAAGATTACTCTATAGTTGTTGTTGTTCCAAAAACACTTTCTAAAGCAGTAATAAAGAGTAGAGTAAAGGGTATAAAATCTATAGAAGAGATAAGTTCTAAAAAGATATTAGACAGATTAAAAGGAAATATATCTTCAAAAAATATATCACTTTTGAAAATAGCATTACCAAAATTTTACTCTATGAAATTAAAATCATTTCCTAGTATAAAAGAGATTGAGCGTATAAAAAAGAAATTACTATCTACGGGTCTTGTTACAAAAGTAGAAACATTTTCAAAAACGCATAACAAAATATATAATATGTTTAAAGCACTTAAAAATACAGCCTTTATATTTTCTACTTTTATATTGATAATTTCTGTTCTTTTGATGTTTAAGCAGATGAAAATTTGGCTACTAGAACATAGAGAAAGAATGTCAATAATGACACTTTTTGGTGCGCCTTTTTGGATGAAAAGTGCAGTCTTGTATAGACTCGTTATAATTGACTCTTTTATAAGTACATTGCTTGTTGTGATTGCTTTTGTATTATTGCCTAGTGTAGATAAAATAAATGATTTTGCACAAAATATGAATATAACTATACCAAAATTTGATATATTTCAAGATACTGGAATTCTACCTGGTGTAGCATTAATTTTTTCACTTTTTATTGTTTCTGTA
>CAZIAJ010000043.1:0-10906 GCA_964537565.1 uncultured Sulfurospirillum sp. | reverse complement strand
ATTTTTCATTGATTTTTTTTGATTTAATAAGCTGAAAATAGTTAACACCATAAACAATAGCAAATGCACTTAAAAAAGCTAAAAGAATTATTGCTATTCTTTTTTTTGAGAATAAACTCTTTTTTTTGTGCTGTTTTCTTTTCTTTTGGCTACTTTTTGCCAAGGATTATCTCAACTTCAAGCATATCTAAATTTTGATTGTTTTGAGATGTTATCTTAACATCTTCTACAGAAGTATACTTCTTTATTACATCTATCAAGTCATTTCTCAAATCATCAAGATATGGTAGCTTACAATTTACTCTTTCATGAGCTAACATAATAGTAAGTCTATCTTTTGCAATACTTGCACTACTCTTTTTCTTACCAAATATTGAGCTTAAAAAACTCATGAAAACAACCTTTTAAAGAAACCTTTTTTTACTTTTAAATCTAGAAATTCTATCTCTTCCCCCAGAACTCTTCTAGAAATTCT
Source organism: uncultured Sulfurospirillum sp. (assembly GCA_964537565.1). Classification (GTDB taxonomy): domain Bacteria; phylum Campylobacterota; class Campylobacteria; order Campylobacterales; family Sulfurospirillaceae; genus Sulfurospirillum_A. Next base: position 10,431 of record CAZIAJ010000043.1, on the reverse strand, counting down.
TCTATAACTCTCAGCTGCTATTGATTTTTCACGATTTATAATAGGGTCACCCATATTAGTTGATCCTATAATGTCTTCATCATCAGGAATAACCCCTATAAGAGGAAGTGCCAATATACTAAGAACATCTTCCGTACTTAACATGTTACCAGCTTCTACCATCTCTGGTTTTATACGATTTATAATAACATGTTTCTCTACTTCTTTGCCCTCTTTTGCTTTTTCACTTTTAGCATCAATAATACCTATTACTCTATCAGCATCACGAACAGAACTTACATCGGGAGTAGAGACTATTAAAGCTCGATCAGCTAAGAAAATTGAGTGTTCAAAGCCACTCTCAATTCCAGCAGGCGAATCAAGTAAAACTATATCAAACTCATCTTTCAAACTAAGAAGTAACTTTTTAACTTTTTCTCTTTCTAAAATATCTTTATCTTTTGTTTGACTCGCTGGTAAAAAATATAAATTTTTTGCTTTTTTATCATTAATTAGAGCTTGAGATAGATTACATCGCTCTTCCATAACATCTACAACATCATAAACTATGCGGTTTTCAAGACCTAAAATCATATCTAGATTTCTTAACCCTATATCAAAATCAATAGCTACTACTTTTTTACCAAGATTGGCAAGTCCTACTGCCAAGTTTGCCGTTGTAGTTGACTTTCCAACCCCGCCTTTTCCAGATGTTACAGTTATAATCGTACCCAATTTATGCTCCAGTTTAAAAGTGTTACATGTAGAGTAAATTCTCTACATGTAAATCAAATTATTGTATTAATTCTCGTCTTTGTTGATAATTTTTTTAGAAGTAATCCAAGGCATCATAGCTCTTAAACTTTTACCTGTTTGCTCTATCAAACTTCTTTCAGCATTTGCACGTTCTGCATTCATACGAGCATATCCTGCTTTTCTCTCAAGAATAAAATCTTTTGCAAATCTACCATCTTGAATCTCTTTTAATATCTCTTTCATAGCTTTTTTAGATTCATCATTAATAACTCTTTTGCCACTCACATAGTCTCCATACTCAGCTGTGTTACTGATTGAATATCTCATATCAGCAATACCACCTTGATACATCAAGTCAACAATCAACTTAAGCTCGTGAAGACACTCAAAATATGCCATTTCTGGCTCATAACCAGCTTCTACAAGAGTTTCAAATCCTGCTTGAACAAGTGAAACAGCTCCGCCACAAAGAACAGCTTGCTCACCAAATAAATCAGTCTCTGTTTCATCTTTAAAAGTTGTTTCTATGATTCCTGTACGTCCACCACCAATAGCACTTGCATAACTAAGAGCTATTGCTTTTGCATTACCTGTTGCATCTTGGTCAACTGCAATTAAATCTGGAATACCACCACCATTTTCAAACTCATTTCTTACAGTATGTCCTGGAGCTTTTGGAGCAACCATAATACAATCTATACCTTTTGGAGTCTTAATTTGTCCATAATGGATATTGAATCCATGTCCAAAAGCGATAACATTGCCTTCACTTAAATTTGGTGCAATCTCAGCATAAAAAATATCTGATTGTAACTCATCTGGAGTTAAAATCATAATAACATCAGCCTCTTTAGTTGCATCAGCAACACTAAGAACTTTAAATCCTTTTGCTTCAGCTTTTTTCCAAGAACTACCTTCTGGTCTCAACCCAACTACAACTTCAACGCCACTATCACGTAAGTTTTCAGCATGTGCGTGTCCTTGTGAACCAAAGCCTATCATTGCTACTTTTTTAGATTTGATTATATTTAAATCACAATCATTATCATAATATACAGTTATTGCCATCATCTACCCTTTATATAATTTGCGCTATTTTAACTAAAATATACTTAGAAATAAATTTGCTTACATATAAGAACACGTAAAGCAAAATATAATATAACTACTGATAAAATATGAAAAATAACTAATTAGGATTATCTAATGGATAGTAATATACTCAAAAAGATTAAGGCTCTTCCTCCACTTGACGATACAATCATGAAGATTCAACGTATCTGTACAGACAAAAATAGCTCGCTTAATGATTTAATTAAAGTAGTAGAAGGTGATCCTATGCTAACTGCAAATATACTAAAATCATCAAACTCTCCACTATATGGTTTTAGCCGTGAGATTAAAAACATATCTCATGCTATCTCTCTTTTTGGAATGGCAACTATAAGAGGTTTTGCCCTTTCAAGTGCAATAAAACAAAATATAAAAATTGATTTGTCTCCTTACAACTTAGCAAACGCAAAATTTTTAGAGATAAGTGTGGCGCAAAGTGCACTTATGTTTAACTGGTTTACAAAAGTAGATAGAAATATGCTTGATATTTTGGTACCTGCATCATTCATGATGGAAGTTGGGAAAATTATCATTGCAAATGAGATTATTGAACAAAAACTAACAGAACAGTTTTTAGAAGGCTTTAGAAGTGTAAAAACTCCAATTGAGCTTTCAGCCCTTGAAAAGATAACTGTAGGTTTTAGCAATGAAGAGATAACAGCTAAGATATTTGAACAATGGAACCTTGAAGGTGAACTTGTTGAAACCATAAGATACTCTAATACTCCAAATGAGGCAGATGAACATATACAGCCATTTGCAAATGCTCTTTTAGTAATAAAAAATACAATCAATATCTTCGGTCAATTTAAAGATGATAGTATAAAGTCATCTTTAAAAATACTCGAAGATAATAATATGAATCAAGAACTATTTTTAAACGCTATAGAAAAAGTTAAACAGTGATAGAACTTCTCCTCGCACTTGGCCATGGTTTGGCAAACGAGGAGATTCCTTCCGAATTTTCCTCCCTTATAAACGACCTCGTTAGACTAAAAGCAGTTAAACTAAAAAAAGGCATATATGTTTTAGACTCAAGATATAGAGCTGGAACAATTGACATTGCTTGGAGTGGAACTGGATTTGTAAAAACCTATACAAACAAACAGATGAAAGACTTACTAGTAGAAAATGGTGATACCAATGGAGCTATGAAAGGTGATATAGTCATAGTAAAAAGACTTCACACTAAACAAGGTCGTCAAAAAGCAAAAGTAATCTACATCGCAAAAAGAAAACATGCTTCAAGTCTTGTTTATACGAAAGTCCAACGTAAAAGAGTAGTTGGAGTAAATATAAAAACTACACTAGTCCAAGAGATAACTGCAACACAAAAATCACTAAAACAGTTACCAGAGGGAACTGTGCTTAAAATAAACAATGAAAATGGTACCTTAGAAGAAGTTTTAGGAGTCCTAAGTGACCCAAAAGTAGATGAAAAAATCTCTATGGCACTATTTGAAAAAACAGAATTTTTTAGTGAACAAGCGGAGCTAGAAGCTGCTGCACATGGTAACTACGTAGATAAATCTTTCTATCCTGAAAGAGTTGATTTAACAAACTTGGACTTTTCTACTATCGACCCAGTAGATGCAAAAGATTTTGATGATGCTATCTACTTCGATGTAAAAAACACTACTCTTTACGTTGCCATTGCTGATGTAAGTGAGTATCTTTTTGATATGGGACATATAGATAAAGAAGCAAAAAAAAGAGGTTTCTCTATATACTTTCCTCATAAATCAATCCCAATGCTTCCAAGAAGTTTAAGTGAAAATATATGTTCTTTAAAGCCAGATGAAGATAGACTAGCTTTTGTTTTTAAAATCACACTTGATAAAAGTAACTATACTCCTATAAAAGAGGAGCTTCTCAATGCTGTAATACACTCCAAGAGAAGATATACATACGAAGAAATAGATAGATTTCTAGAAGGTGATTTTTCAAAGCAAAAAGAGATAGATAAAACTATATTAAAATCACTACTTCCACTAAATGATTTTATGAAAAAAGTTAGAGAAAAAAGACTTAAAAACTCATTTGAATTTCGCTCATCAGATACAAGAATGATAATAGATGACAATCAAAACTTGATTTCAACACGTATTGAAAAAGAGACAGCATCACACTCTCTTATAGAAGATTGTATGCTTCTTGCAAATAAAGCTGCTGCTAAGCGGTTAGAGTATGGTATATTTAGAAATCATGGTGAACCTACATTGGCAAAGATAGAAAAACTACTTGAAGACTTAGCTTATGTTGGTATACATGAGAGGTTTACTCCTGAAATTCCACTTCTTATAAAACATCTACAAAAAAAGGCTGAAGAGATTGATATACGTGAAGAAGTAGATAAGCTTATCATAAGAAGTCAACAAAAAGCACTATATGAGCCAATAAATAAAGGTCACTTTGGGCTTGGATTTGATAAATATACACACTTTACTTCACCAATAAGGAGATATAGTGATTTAACTCTTCATAGGCTACTCAAAGCTGATTTAAAACACGATAAAAAAAGAAAAGAGTTTCTACTTCAAAATATAGAGTCACTTTGTGAAAATATTAGTAACCTAGAACGTGAAAGTGATAAAGTTGCTTGGGACTATATGGATAGAAAGTTTGCTAGATGGGCTAACCAAAGAGTTGGAGAAGATGTAAAAGCAATAGTAACAGAAATTACAAAAAATCCAATAGCAAAACTAGATGATGAGATGGTAGGTGCTAGAATATTTCTACTAGATGATGAAGCTGAACTTTTTGAAAGAGTTATGGTAAAAATAGTTGAAGCTGATATTGCAACAGGTAGAATATATGCAAAAATTGTAGGTAAAGCCGATGTATAAAAGAGAATTTGAAAATATTTTAAATTCAAATCGACTTCCAAAGACTATTTTACTTTATGGAGAGTGTGATTACCAAAACAACTATTTTGCAGATAAAATCATCTTTTCTTGGAGTGAAACTGAAGATGAAAAACTTCTTCTTCACTATGACGAATACGATTTTACAACTACAAAAAATCATCTGAGCCAATCATCTCTTTTTGGTGGACAAAATATAGTTCTGATAAAAACAGACAAAACTATACCAAAAAAAGAGTTAGATATTTTAGTAGGACTTTGCGAAAAAAGTGACAATAGCTTTTTACTATTTCAGTACTTTGGAGATTCAAAAAAAGCAACAGCTATAGCAAAATCTTTCAAAAAGAACTTTGTTAGATTTTTCAAACCAAATCTAGGAGAAGCACTTAATCTTCTACATGTAAAAGCCAAAGAGGTTGGACTAAATATAAACAATTATGCACTTCAACACTTATATCTTTTACAACTAGAAGACCTATCACTATGTGTAAATGAGTTTGAAAAGCTCTCTATTTTAGATAAAGAAGTAACTACATCTGACATAGATAGAGTTGTATATGGATTGGGTTCAGTTGGATTAGATAGTTTTATAGAAAAACTTCTAAAAAAAGAGAATATAAAAGAGTCATTTGCTACTCTTTGTGAAAGTGGGAATGCAGATGAAGTAAGAGTTATAAATGCTATTCAAAGCTATCTATCTCAACTACTTCTTTTTCACATGTATATAAAAATACATGGCTCATTTGATGCACGAGCTATACTAGGCTACCCTCTTCCTCCACAACTCGCAAAACAAAGAGCTGACCATAGTATAAAAATAGATATACAGAGTTACAAAAATATGCTCGAACATCTTACAAACTCAGAATTAGCACTAAAAAAGCTTAAAAATATAGATAAAAACTCATACCTTATATCTTCTTTAATAAAACTTCAAAGTTATTTATAGTATAATCCGCGTTCGTGCTGTTTACAGCATAGAATTCTTGCTTTACATATAATAGTGTAAAGTTAAATCCATAAGGAGACAATATGACAAGAAAGTATGAATTGCTTTTCGTTCTTAAACCAACATTGGTTGAAGAAGAACTACAAGCAAAGATTAACTATCTAAAAGAGATTTTAGAGAAAAATGGCGCAGTTATAGCTGCATTACAAGATATGGGAACAAGAAAACTTGCTTACCAAGTTGAAAAGTTCGAGCGTGGACACTATGGTGTATTTTATTTTGAAGCTCCAACAAAGTCTATCTTAGAAGTTGAGCGTAACCTTCGTATCAGTGAAGATTTTTTAAAGTTTATGACTGTTAAGTATGAAAAACAAAAAGAGATCAGACACTGGAATAAATTAGTAGAAAAATTCTCTCCTAAAAAAGAAGAGGAAGTAAAAGAAGAAGCTAAAAGCGAAGAGCCTACTGCTAGTACAGAAGAGACAACAGAAGCTTAAACAAAGGAGCTCAATATGTTTAATAAGATAATTTTAGTAGGTAACTTAACAAGAGATATAGAACTACGTTACACACAAGGTGGAACAGCAGTATCTAGTACAGCTATTGCCACAAGTAGAAAGTTTAAAGCTCAAGATGGCACACAAAAAGAAGAAGTATGTTTTGTTGATATTACTTTTTTTGGACGTACTGCCGAAGTTGCAAACCAATACCTAAAAAGAGGTAGTAAAGTACTTGTCGAGGGTCGCTTAAAACTTGACCAATGGACTGATCAAAGTGGACAAAAAAGAAGTAAACACTCTGTTACAGTTGACACTATGCAAATGCTTGGCTCACGTGATGAAAATCAAAATGCTCAAGGTAGTTATAATCAGCCTCAAAACAGCTATAATAAACCTCAAAATAGCTATAACAACCAAGCACAAGAACAAGCACCTCAAAAAAGTTATCAACAAACTCAATCTACTAAACAGCCTGAGCATGAAATACCTAGCATCGATATCGATGAAGATGAAATACCATTTTAGTAAAAGGAAGAAATAATGGCACCAGAAAGAAGAAAATACGCTCGTAAATATTGTAAATATTGTGAAGCAAAAATTGAATATATAGATTTTAAAGATACAAAACTTTTAAAACAAGCTCTTTCAGAGCGTTATAAAATAATGCCACGTCGTTTGACTGGTACATGTAAGAAACATCAAGAGATGGTTGAACTTTCAATCAAACGTGCACGTCACACAGCTCTTATACCTTACATCATAGATAGAAGAAGCGTTGTTGCTCATCCATTTGATCAACTTCAAGGTTAATTCTTAAAATATATAGGTGAGTTTATAAACTCACCTATATAACTCTCATACTAAACAAATTTTCAAGACTTCCTCAACTCTAGTAACTGGAATAATTTCCATCTTTGATTTTACCTCTTCAGGTATATCTTTTAAATCATTTTCATAATTTTTCTTTGGTATCAAAGCAGTTGTTATCTTTGCCTTATAAGCAGCAATTAGTTTTTCTTTAAGCCCACCTATTGGTAATACTTTTCCAGTAAGTGTAAGCTCACCAGTCATAGCAATACTATTTCTTACTTTTTTATTTGAAAAGATTGAAGCAATAGCAGTAGCCATAGTAATCCCTGCACTTGGTCCATCTTTTGGAGTTGCTCCCTCAGGAACATGAACATGTATATCAAATCGTCTATAAATTTCACTAGCTTCAAGTTTTGTATCTTTATCTTCTTTTACATGTAAAGGTATCTGAGATTTGTCTACATTTAGCTTATCTTCATCTATAAGAACTTTTACTACACTCAATGCAATACGAGCTGACTCCTTCATAACATCACCTAAAGAGCCTGTTATTTGCATTAGTCCTTTGCCTTTTATCTTAGTAGTCTCTATCTTTAGTACATCGCCACCAACGCTTGTCCAAGCTAGTCCATTGACCTGTCCTATAACATCTTTTTTATCTCTCTCTTGTATCTCAAAAGTTTTCTTTTCAAGGTACTCTTCTAAATTTTTCTGTGTTATTGATATCTTTTTTATACTTGGCTCTAAAAGAAGTTTTTTTGCTACTTTTCTAAGTACTTCAGCAATTCTTCTTCTAAGATTTCTTACCCCTGATTCTCTAGTGTAGTTTGCTATTATAGTTTCACTTGCACTTTTTGTAAAAGAGATTTCAGCAGCTTTAAGCCCATGTTTTTTTAACTCTTGTGGTATAAGGTATTTTTTCATAATCTCAAACTTCTCTTGAGGAGTATAAGAACTTAAAAATATAAACTCCATTCTATCTCGAAGTGGTGCAGGAATCGAACCAACATCATTGGCTGTTGCTATGAAAATAATCTTACTTAAGTCTATATTAAAATTAAGATAATAATCTCTAAACTTATTGTTTTGTTCAGGGTCTAGTATCTCTAAAAGTGCTGCAGTTGGGTCACCTCTAAAGCTTTTGTTTACTTTATCTATCTCATCTAAAACAACAACAGCATTCATCTGCTCAGCTTCAATAAGCCCTTGTACGATACGTCCTGGCATAGCACCTATATAAGTACGTCTATGCCCTCTAAGCTCATTTACATCTTCAAGTCCACCAAGAGCAATACGAACTAATTTTCTCTTTAAAGCTTCTGCAATAGAGTTTGCTAAAGATGTTTTACCAACACCAGGAGGTCCTGCAAAACATAAAATAGCACCACTTCCTTCTTTTGGTTTTATACCACGCTTAGAAAGAAGTTCACGTACAGCAAAGTACTCTTCTATCCTATTTTTTGGTTTTTCTAAAGAGTAGTGATCAGTGTCTAATTGACGTCTAACATCAAGTATATCAAGTCTCTTTTTAGCTAACATATTAAAAGGAATCTCTATAACCCAATCAAGATAACTCTGTATCATATTGGCATCACTAGAGTCTGGATGCATACGAGATAGTTTATCTATCTGTTTTTTTATCTCTTTATAGGCATCATCACTCATGCCACTCTTTTTTGATTCAAGTTTGTTTCTGTACTCTTGTATCTCTTCATCTCGTTGATTATCAGTTCCTAGCTCTTGTTGTATCTGCTTTAACTGCTCTTTTAAAAAGTACTCTTTATTTACTTTATCTATACGTGAGTGTGCTTTGGCTTTTATCTCTTTTTGTAACCTATTTGTCTCTATTGCTTCGACTAAATGTTCTATCAACATCAAAACTTTTGCTTCAGCATTTTTCTCTACAAATAACTCATAAGCTTGATCTTTTTTCAGTTTCATAGCACTTGCTATAAGATCGCAAACTCTATTTATATCACTGTTTTCTTCTATAGTTTTTAGTAAATCTGGTGGAAAAAGTGGACTTACCGTAGAAAGGCCTTTCACTTTCTCTTTTAAAACCATCATTACTGCATCACTCTTTGGAGTTTTCTCATAACTGTCTTCTAATAATGCAACTGTTGCTGTAAGAGGATTTAAATTTTTTTGAGCTTCTATTGTACCTTTTGCCATACCTTGAAAAAGTATCTTTACTCTCCCATCAGGAAGTGCTACTTTTCTCATAATAGTTCCAACAACACCAGCTTTATATATAGCTTCAAAATCACGCAAATTTTCTTGTCCACTCTTTGCTGAACATATCATTATTAGTGAGTTATTTTCAAGAGCCTTATCTACAGCTGCAATATTCTCTTCATCATCTAAAAAAATCGGTGAAATCATAAATGGATATAAAAATAGTTCATCTTCTACTATTATCGGTAAATCCGATGGAAATGAGTCATAATCGCTCAATTTCATATCATCTTCTCCTTGTCAATATTATATTAATTTTGGGTATTATATCGTAAAAGAGAGTAAATTACTCTCTTTTATATGTAGATTTTTACTCTTCAAACCAAGAGCGGTACCACGGTATATGTGGCTTTATCATATTTGCATTTTTTAACGGAGAGTTATCGTACTGCTCTTGATAAATTTTTGCAGCTTTTGGCTTATCTATACGAGTGTAAAGATCAGCTATATTTTTTATCATAAAGTGTTCGCCTAGCTTTAATTTTACATACATAGTCTCTACCATAGGTCTATATTGTGAATTAGGGTATCTATCTACATACTCTTTTGTCTGTTTCATTGTATCAAGCAAAAGTTGTTGATTTCTATTTGGATTTGGAAATGACTCAAAATTTGCTTTTATTTTCATAAATCTAGCATATTCGCTTCTTTTAGTAGTACCAAATCTTTTTATATACTCATCAAGATAGAAGTTTGCAAGCAAATACTCCTCCTCTTCCATATGAGCTTGAGCCAATATAATCATAGCTTCAGGAAGTAATGGAGATGAAATATGTTCACTAGATAGTGAAGTATAAAGGTTATCAGCCTCTTCTAAATCATAATCTTTTATTTTCTTTACTATCTCTCCATACCAATAAAGAGCAGGTTTATTATAAACCTCTTTATTCTTATTGGCACAACCCCAAAAAGCAACTAAAACAAAACCTAATACAACTAACTTTTTTATGTTCATTCAAATTATCCTTTTAAAAAGTTTATTTTATCCATTTTATTGTTATTAAAAGATAAAAGTTGATTTTTTTTTAAATTTACCTATTTATAATAACCAATTTGTTAAAAAAAAGAAAAATAATAAGGAAATTTATGACCTTTGAAGTAAAATCACCAATCCCGGGATTTGATCAAGTTAAAAAAGTAGAATTAGAAAAAATAGATGATTTTTTTATGAGACTTAAAAGTTGTGATGATGATACAGTTTTTATGCTAGTAAATCCATTTTTAT
>CAZIAJ010000042.1:0-10941 GCA_964537565.1 uncultured Sulfurospirillum sp. | reverse complement strand
ATATAATACTATTTTACTAAAAAAGTGCTAAATAAGTATTTAAACTGAATTATTTGTTAAATTTTATAGTATAATTCTTTCTACAAAAAAATAGGAAGTTTAAATGGAAATTGTAACAATAAAGAAGATGGAAAAAGTCGCTATTAAGTCTAGTATAGTAGATTTTAGAAGACTCGGAATTGCTCTTCTTTTTATGGTAGCTGTATTAGTATATAACTATGTAAACTCTGGTGGTATACCAAATAATCTATTCTTAGCAATAGCTGCACTATTTGGTGCTTATATGGCTATGAATATTGGAGCAAATGATGTAGCAAATAATGTTGGTCCCGCTGTTGGCTCAAAAGCCCTTACAATGGGTGGTGCTATTGCAATAGCTGCCATATTTGAAGCTAGTGGAGCTTTAATAGCTGGTGGTGATGTTGTAAAAACAATAAAAAAAGGAATTATAGATATAGCCGCATTTGGTAGTAATACAGACTCATTTATATGGGCTATGATGGCAGCACTTCTTGCTGCTGCATTATGGCTCAACTTTGCAACTGTTGTAAAAGCTCCAGTTTCTACTACACACTCAATTGTTGGTGGCGTTATGGGTGCGGGAATAGCCGCAGCTGGTTTTAGCATAGTCTCATGGGGAACAATGGGTAAAATTGCAGCTTCATGGGTAATTTCACCAGTTCTTGGTGGTATCATTGCTGCAATATTTTTATTTGCTATTAAACGTACTATAGTATACAAAGAAGATAAAATAAAAGCTGCTAAAATATGGGTACCAATCTTTGTTGCTATCATGTCTTGGGCATTTATAACTTACTTAACTCTAAAAGGATTAAAAAAAGTTTGGCCTCATATTGTAAATATATTTACATTTTTACCAGATACTAATAAACCTACATTTATAACTGCTTCAACATTAGGAGTAATTATTGCTATATTTGTTTATATCTCAGTTAAAAGAAGAATGCAACATAGTAAAAAAGATATTGAAAATAGTAGAAGCGGTGTTAATATACTCTTTACTATACCTCTTATTTTCTCTGCAGCTCTTTTAAGTTTTGCTCATGGAGCAAATGATGTTGCAAATGCAATTGGACCACTAGCTGCTATAAATGATGCTGTAATGACAGGTGGTATTTCATCAAAAGCTGGTATTCCTCTTTGGGTTATGGGTGTTGGTGCTATTGGTATAGCTATTGGACTTGCACTGTATGGTCCAAAACTTATCAGAACCGTTGGTTCAGAGATAACCGAACTTGATCAGATGAGAGCCTTTTCTATTGCTATGGCAGCTTCTATTACTGTTATTATTGCTTCACAACTTGGTCTGCCTGTAAGCTCAACACATATAGCTATTGGTGGTATATTTGGTGTTGGATTTTTAAGAGAATATCTTGATAAAGTAAATTTATCAGATGTAATAAAAGAAGATAAAAAAAATCTACTTGAGCAAAAACGTATTTTAAAAGGGTATGCAAAAGAACTAAAAAAAATGGATAAAAAAACTGATAAAAAGAAAAAAGATTATCAAAGGATTGCAAAATTGTATTCACTACTTGAAGAAGAATCTATTGCAGTTAAAGAAGCGAAAAAACAGCTAAAAACTGATAAAAATGTTCAGTATGTAAAAAGAGATGCACTTAAAAAGATTGTTGCAGCATGGATTATAACAGTTCCTGCAGCTGCCGTACTATCAGCTATGATATACTATATGATAAGAGGCATGGTACTTTAAAAAACCATCTACATGTAACGTGCCTTTTGTGAGTTACATGTAGACCTACTTACCTAAACAAAAACTCCCAAACATTTTATCAAGTATCTCTACTCTATCAAAATTTCTAGAAATTGTGGATATACTCATAATTGCTTCATTAAGATGAAAAGCAAAAAGTTCAAGCTCACCTTCACTAAGTAAATTTACACTTATCTCTATACTTTCATAAGTAGTTTTTACAGCTTCCATTTGTCTTTTTGAGCTAAGAAGTAATGTATCATCAAGTGAACTTTTATCTAATATTTTTTGTATTTCTAAAGCAATATTATCAACTTGTTTATGCAAGTTTAGATATATAATATTTATATTTAAAGATGATAGATCTAATTTAGAATCTAAATCACTTTTATTTACTACATATAAAATATCTTTTTCTTTATAAGTATCTATTAGCTTGAGTATCTGCCTATCTTCTTCATCAAACTCTCTTGAATTATCAAACATAGCAATAACAATATCTGACTCTTCTATAGCTTTTTTAGAACGCTCAATACCGATTTTTTCTATTACATTATTTGCTTCACGGATTCCTGCTGTATCTACTATCTTGATTAAATGTGTACCTATTCTTATCTCTTCTTCAATAGTATCTCTAGTTGTTCCTGCAATATCGCTTATAATAGCTCTATCATAACTTAAAAGAGAGTTTAACAAAGAGCTTTTACCCACATTTGGTTTACCGATGATAGCTACTTTAAATCCTTCTATCAACCCTTCTCTTCTTTTTGAACTGTCATAAGTTTGTTTAAGTTGAACTCTCAAATCATCTAATTTTATTTTTATCTGATCCATCAAATCTTGAGGTAAATCTTCTTCTGCATAGTCTATATTGACTTCTACAAAAGCCAAAACTTCTACTAAATTTTCACGAATATTCTCAACAAACTGTTTTACTTCACCTTTCATTTGACGAGTTAAAATTTTAGCTGCATCTATACTCTTTGTTTCTATAAGTTTTGATATTGCTTCTGCTTCACTTAAATCTATACGACCATTTAAAAATGCACGTTTTGAAAACTCACCAGGCTCTGCTAATCTAGCTCCATTTTTTAAAACTTCGCTAAGAATCATATCAGCTACAACTTTACCTCCATGACACTGAAACTCAATAACATCTTCAGCAGTAAATGAACGAGGTGCTTGAAAATATATAACTAATGATTCATCTATCAAATCATCACTTGAATCATAAAGAGAAGTTAAAGTTGCATATCGAGGGAGAAAATTATCTTTTTTTGAAAGTTTTTTTGCTATATCGAGTGAAGCTGGTCCACTTAAGCGGATAACCGCAATTGAACCAACTCCATGACTTGTTGCAATAGCTACAATGGTATCCATTACTTTTTTCTATTAAAGTCGTTAATTACAATAAATCTACCGCCTTCACGACCTGATTTAATACCTACATATTTATCAGGAAATTCTGTTCTTAAAGCTTCGAGTGCAATTTTAACTAAAACACCATCAAGTATTTTAGTTTGCGCACGTCCTGTATTGTTTATACGTTCAATAACACCTACAAGGTATTTAGCTATCATCTCTTCTTGATTTTTAAGAAATTCTGCTATCTCTAAACGCACATTTAAATTATATTTTATATTTATCCAATTATACAACAAGTATGAAAGTGATTTATATCTATATCCCTCTTTTCCTATAAGAAGAGCCGCATCAGTACCGCCAAACTCTACTAAAACAGTATCTTCACTATATATTTCTACTTTTATCTCATCTAACTCAAAACAGCTATGAGTAAAAAGCGAATTTATATCTTTTCTTATTTCATCAACAGCAATACCAACTTCAACTTTTGGTTTTTTATTTTCCCTTTTAGGAGCTGGTTTTGGTGTAGTTTTTGTGTTTTCTTGTTTTATTTCTTGCTTTTTTGAAGCTTTTTTAGGAACTGGTTGAGATTTCTTAGCTTGAGGTTTTGACTGTGATTTGCTCACTTCTTTTTTTTCTCTATCTTCTGATTGCTCTACTTTTTTGTTTTTATTTCTTCTGTTTCTATTTTTTTTAGGCCTTTCATCAGTTGATTTAGAAGTTCTATCATTAGAACGTCTTGCTTCTACAATGGCACTTTTTTTAAACATTCCTAAAAAACCAGAACTTGGATTTTGAATTACTTCAAAAGTTATCTGCGTAACAGAACATGTAAGTTCTGCCGCAGCTTTTGAGTATGCTTCTTCTAAAGTATTAGCTTCTATACGTATCATTTTTTAACCTTTTTTTCAGTTGTTGCTAACTCTTTCTCCTTATCTTTTGCAAACAAAGAATTTACATAAGTCTGTTGTATGATTGAGAATATATTATTTGTAAACCAATAAAGCGTAAGACCTGCTGGAAAAGTTACAAAGAAAAATGTAAATATTAGTGGTAAAAATTTCATAATTTTTTCTTGCATTGGGTCTGTAAAGTTAGTTGGCGTAATTCTTTGATGTAAGAACATTGTAATTCCCATTGCAACAGGAAGTATATAATAAGGATCCATAATTGCAAGATCATGTATCCATAAAATCCATGGAGCACCTTTTAGCTCAATTGCATTTTGTAAAACTCTATATATTGCAAAGAAAACAGGAATTTGCAATAACATAGGAAGACAACCACCCATTGGATTTGCTCCATGCTTCTTATAGAGTTCCATCATATGTGTATTTAATTTCTGCTTGTCACCTTTGTACTTTGCTTGAAGCTCTTTTATTTTTGGACTAAGAGCTTTTAACTTGTTCATAGAAACCATACCTTTGTATGTTAAAGGAAACAATACTAAACGAATAAGCATAGTCATCATAACAATTGACCAACCCCAGTTACCTGTCATTGACTCTAGAAATTGTAAAAGTTTAAAAAGTGGTCTTGAAATAAAAGTAAAAAATCCATACTCAATAACATCTGTAAGTCTAGGATCAATAGCACTCAATACTCTATGATCTTTTGGCCCCATATAACCATTAAGTTTTAAATCATCTCTTCCCTTTACAAAAAGTAGTGGAAAATCTTCATGTGCAGGACTTACTATAACATCAAATCCATTATCAAGACTATACAACATAGTTGCATAGTATCTATCTGTTGAAGCAGCAAATCTAGCACCCATAGCACCCTTTTCACCTACGGCATCACCACTATCTATAACTCTTAAAGTATCATCAGCTTCTTTTATAAGAGAGCCATGAAAAGTATAGTTATCTACCGCTATATTTGGTCTAAAACCAGGTGTTACAAAATACTCTTTAGAGTTATTCAGTTTTATTTCTAAGTTATAATTTCCCTTTGGAAAAAATGTAATTATTTTTTGTATATTTAAACCGCTTAAAGATTGCGTTAAAATTATCTTTGCGCCATTTTCTCCTACTTTTATATTATCTGAACTAGCTATATAAGAAGTAGCAAATGCTTGTGTATTTATAGCTGTATCAGAAAAACGAATCTCAAGAGGATATGGTGCTAAGGCAGAATCAACTAACTGAATTCTATCACCATTTACATCTCTATATTTTGGTTCATTTAAATAAAACTTACTAATACGACCAAGTCTATCTATCTTAATCTCATATTTTTCAGCACTAATTGTAGCAATTATTTCACTTTTAGTTGTTGCTACTTTAGTAGTTGTTGTTGGTACTTTTGCTAAAGATGATGATGAAGTTGCTTTTGGAGCTTGTGTTGTTACACTCTTCTCTACTTTTACTGGTTCTGGTGTAATCTCTTTTTTTGGTATAAAAAAGTAGTCATATGTTGCGAAGAATAAAAATGATAAAACCGTTGCTATTATTATTCTACTCTGATTGCTCAGTTTATCTATCACGGTGTTCCCTTTTAAGAGGTTATTTAAAAGTTTTTATAACATAAAAACTTTTACTATTTTTTGGTACAAACCAAAATTTAATATCTGCAGATTTAGAAGGATAAAATGTAACAAGAGATTTATGAAAACTTTTAGTTATAACAGGATAGTCAATTCCACCTGGAAACAACTGGTTACATCTTAAAATTCTCAATAAACTATAAATACAAGCCTTTACAAAACCATTATGCAAAATTTGCCACTTTGCATACTCAGAACATGTAGGGTAATACCTACAGCTTCCATAACTAAACAGTGTAAAAACCTTCTGATACAGTTTTAGGACAAAAAGGGCCAGATGTTTCATGAGTTTAGACATTTAAGCCTCTTAAGAGACCAAATAAAACCTCTTTTTAACTCATCATAAGACATCTGACTCATTCGTTCTTTTGCTACAAATACATAAATACCGTCTACCAAATTTTCTTGGTTATCAAAAAACAATGCGCGCATCCTACGTTTTGCTTGTGCTCTTTTGACGGCATTACCAACTTTTTTGCTAGCTGTAAAACCAACCTTCTTTTCTGAACCTTTTTTAAAAAAGACAACAACACCATCTGAGTGCCATTTCTTTGCATATTTATAAACATCTGAAAACTCACTATTTGCTGTAAGCTTTCTAAAAGTGCTTATAGTCCTAATCTCTTTCTACCTTTTGCACGACGAGCTGAAATCACTTTACGACCATTTTTAGTCTTCATTCTAATTCTAAAACCGTGAGTACGCTTTCTTGGTGTACTGTGTGGTTGATATGTTCTTTTCACAAAAAATCCTTTGTTAAATTTGTTTTTTAGGTACGGATTTTACCTTTTTTTTACTTAAACCCAAATTACGCAATATCTAAAACTTCTTTTTTTAACACCTCTTTATCAAACCTGCTACTATCTTGCTTTGATTGAGGTAATTTTATTTTATACATTATAGTTACTGGTATCATGTGGTTTGGTAAATGTTTTTTAAGCTCAAACAATATCTCATTTTTTGGTACTTCTTGTAAAGCACTATATACCATAACTATCTCTTCCTCTATCTTCTCATTTTCTACTGAAAAAATAGCACACTCTTTTACAAAAGATAGATTATCATAAACTACTTTTTCTATCTCTGCTGGACTTATTCTAAAACCACAAGACTTTATGATTTCATCTTTTCTTGAAACAAAGTAAATATATCCTTCTTCGTCTTTATACACATAATCCCCACTACAAACAACTATCTCATCAGTTAAATCTCCATCAAGATTAACTACTTTTTCTAAAACTTTGATTGACTTATATAATTTGTCTGTTTCATCTTTTGCATTCCAATAACCTTTATATATATAACCTCCACGATGAATAAGTTCTCCAATTTCTCTAGGTTTACACTCATATCCATCTTCATTAATAACATATATCTCAACATCAGGGATAGGCTTTCCTATAGACTCAGGGCGAATCTTAAGCTGACTTGGATCAAGATAAGTCGAACGAAATGCCTCTGTAAGTCCATGCATAGAGTAAAAATTAGCATTTGTATAGTGTAAATCTATATTTTTTATCATCTTATCAGTAAGTTTTCCACCACTACTAGTTATAATCCTTACATTTGAAAGAAGTTTTGAGTTTGGAACTCTTATACTCTCATCATCAAACATTTGAGTTATATGAATAGGCATAAGAGGGATTATAGTTACTTTATCATTTAAAATATGATTGAAAAAATCAGATGAAAGAAGCATACTATGTATAGCCAATGTAGCTCTTTTGTAAACTGCACAACATATTTGATTTAAACCATAATCAAATATGAAAGGTAAAATTCCAGATATGACATCATCACTTTTTATATCTAAATATTGAGAAGCAACTCTTGCACTATCTACTAGATTTCTATGAGTTATAACAATACCCTTTGGTGAACCAGATGAGCCAACACTATATGTGATAACTGCATTTGAGTGTCCACCTATGACAGACTCATACTTTTTAGTACAGCATTTATATATCTCTTCAAAAGAGACCATATCTCTTCCTATCGCTTCATAAGTAATGATAGTACCATCAAAATCTACCTCATCAATGACTTTTAATTTTACTTTATCAGTAAGTATACATGTAATACCACAATCATCTATAATATGTTTCACTTGCTCAGGTTTCAAAAGTCTAGAAATTGGTACAAATATATGGCTTGTTGACATCACAGCTAAGATAGCAACAACCTGTTCTACTCCCTTATATGAGTAAATCCCTATACGACTCCCTTTTGGAAGCTCAAGCTCACTAAGATAATGTGCAACTTGATTTACTCTAGTAAAAAGTTCACTATATGTTAGTTTTTTATCCCCATCAATCACCGCAATACTTCTTGGTGATTTTTTATTCGCTTTTTCTATAAGTGCTCTCATACAATTAATTGACATCTTTTATCCTTTTCATTCCTAAAGTCCAAATATCATAATTTGAATCCAAGAGTATTGATGGTGTTGCAGTTGTATTTAAAATCTTTTTGTAAAAAAACTGAACTATAGACTCAACCTCTTCATAACTTAAAACTTTTGTTATTCCACCAGTTAAAACTATACTTTTTAACAGATGTAAATCCAAAGTTACATAAAGAGAAGTGTGTGTTGAAACTTTACATAAAACTAAGAAAATAGATAGTTGCATCAAAATTCTAGTTGCTTTTTCACTCTGCTCTTCTAGTATATTTTCTGTTACATTTAAATGGTTTAATAGCTCATAAACAAACTCATTATTTTTAGCTGCAAATACTAAACTCTCTTTTGATTTATAAACTCCTAGTTTTTTAAATACAAGTCTATCATATTCACTATTTGTTACCATATTGTCTCGTGCTAAATCTTTAGAGTAGTGTATATCTGTTGTAGCTCCACCTATATCAACTACTATAAAAGGATTTATTACCTCAAACCTAGCATCTATAAGAGGTAACGACTGATTTACGATATATGGAGTAGAGTAGATTTGATTTGAAGTTAAAGCATATAGTTCTTTTATATCCTCTTTACCTATAATATCTTGCTGGTAAAGATTTGTAAGATACTCTTTTAAACCATCTTCATATACTTTTAACTTATTTGTTATAATATTATTTAAAACTGTTAAGTTTTCAATATTCTCTTTTAAATACTCTTCATCTTTTTTACTTCCAACATAAACAACATTGTTATAACTTAGCTTTGCTAAATACTCAAACAATTTTTCATTATAGATTCCACCTACACTATCTATACCACCAACTACTATAACTACATCCAACAAGTCAGTAGGCACTGGGCTCTCATCTATATGATGATAAAGAACAGTATCTATAATATTTATTCCAGAATTAAATGCTATATTTTTAGCATATTTTAGACTAAACGAGTTTGTAAGCCCAACGATAAGTGTACTTAGCCCTCCATTTGCTGATGAGCAAATATGTATATCTTTTTTAGAATACTTGTTTATAATCTCGCCATAACATGTAGTCAAATCATCAAAAATGGTCTTATTAAAATTACGAAATTGCTGTTTAACACCCTCATCAGAGCTAATCTTAAAGTATGTACTTCCTACGTCTATAAGTAACTTACTCATTCATAACTCCTATATCTTCTACTATTTTATTGATTACTGCTGTTTTATCTTCGCTTATCTTTACTTTTGACTTTTCATAAGCAAAACATTTATCACTTATAGGCATACTACCACGCTCTATAATACGAATATTACTAAACTCATCTCTTATAGTAACTACTGCATTATGATTGATTATATGAGGTGAAAAAGGAACATCAATAATACCATTTTTGATAGAGTTAAAAACCTTTCTCCAAAGGGTATCTGCACTATCATTGAAAACTGCCTCCATAATAGAGTGTATCTCCTCGGCAAGGTTTTCTTCTTCCTCTTCATCAGTAATAGGTGGTAAACCTTTTAACATTTTAAAAGTATATTTTGTATTTGCTACTGATTGGGCGTTACACTGCATGGTTGGGATTCCAAATGCTTCATCTCTTGTTTTTATAATTATCTTATCAGCTCTTACAAGTCTAGCTATAAATGAGCTTGTATTTATAAGTGAATCTGAAAACTCTTTATTTCTTGGAAATGCTCCCATCCATTGATGATATACTAAGTTTATAGTTGCATCTTCTACACCAATTTTTTTAGCATAAAAGTCTGCCATCTCTCGAATTACATTTGCCATAACAGCATCTTGATTGACTGAACCAGTCTGAGCAAAACTAACTGAAAATGACTTTACTCCCTCTTCAAGTGAGAGTAACATCTCTAAAAGCTGAATTACAATAGTCACACAAGGAGGAACAAGTGTAGCTGTTAGAGGTCCAAAAGACTCTCTGTTTATTGGCTCATTAAGTCCTGAATAGTTTGCACATACTCTCTCTACATACTTCCAATACAAAAATGCCTTATCTAAAGGAAAATTTTTTGAGTATGGCAAAAGGTAAGTTATAGGGCCTCCCTCTATCTCAAAAATACCACTCGCAAGTGCAGTCTCTATCAAAAGTCTTGCATCAGGTGTTCCGTGTCTTAAGCTTACTGGTCGGTTAAAGTGAGTTATCATCTTTCTAGTTGTTCTATAACCATGATTTACTAAAGGATAGCCATTTAACATATCTACTTCATTAGCTTCACTTAAATCAAGCATCTTTTTAGCACTAGCGTAATCGTTTAATCTTGTATGAGAATCTATAGTAAGAGGCATAACATCAATATCAGCTTTTTCAAACTCTTCATAGAGTTCAAACTGCTTTTGATATGTTGGAAAACCACCACGTGGCTGAACTAAAGTCGTATCAGAATTTTTAAATTTATGTGAGATAAAGAGATCTTTTGATGCTTCTGTTATAAACTCTTTTACCTCATCAAAGTCAAAATTATCTACATACTCATTTTTAAGTATGATTTCTCTCTCTTTTTCATGAAGTGTCATGAGCTTTTCCTTAAAAACTCTTCAAGTATATCCAAGCCTTCATTTAAATCTATCTGATGAAAAACCAAATCAAAACCATAAGATTGATACTTTGGAACTAAATCTTCACTAGCCTCACCAACAGAGAGATTGCCACCAATAACAAAAACTACATCTTTTAACTCATACTCAGCACGTAAAAACTGCAATTCTCGACACCAACCCTCTGCTTCTCCATTAAGTGAAGAGATAAGAAGAACATCAGCATCAGTCTCAACAACTGCATCTATAAACTCTTCTAAGTATGTATTTACTCCTAGATTAAAAACCTCAAAACCTCTAGCTTGAAGCGAGATATCTATCAATCTATTTGCTACTACATGTATATCAT
>CAZIAJ010000041.1:0-11002 GCA_964537565.1 uncultured Sulfurospirillum sp. | reverse complement strand
ACTTTAAAAAGGGTACTCTTGAGGAGCTAAAAGAGCTTCTTTTTTATGAGTGGGATAGAGAAAAGTTCTTAGAGATTAAAAAACGTGGCATAGATATAGAAGTATATCTTGGAGAAAAAGATAAGATTATAGACTCAAAACAAGCAAAGAACTTTTTCCAAGAATTTGCTACAATATACTACATAAAAGATAAAGGACATATTATCTGACCTTACGTACCATCTATACTTTTAGATGGTTTATCTTTGCCCTTAGTGTGAGGCAGAGTTTTGAAAGCCTAGCCTTAGCTAAGGTGAAAGACTCTAGCGAAGCAATAAGGGCAAAGATAAACCACCCTTTGGGTAAAAGCATAAGATATCAACTGCTTCGTTAAGTTTGTTCACCTTAGCTAAGGCTAGGCTCTCACAAACTTGCCTTACATTTGACATCTTATGATTTTATCTAAAAATATAGATGGTGTGTAAGGACAGATATCATGATTAAGATTGGAATTTTAACACTTTCCGATAGAGCGAGTGCGGGAGTCTATGAAGACTTATCAGGAAAAGCGATAATCAATACTATAAATGAGTATCTAACAAGCGAGTGGGAATCAGTTTATGAGGTTATTCCTGATGATAGAGAGCTTATAGAAGAGGCTTTAAAAGATATGGCAGATACTCATGAGTGTTGTTTGATTGTTACAACTGGAGGAACAGGACCAGATCCAAAAGACTTGACTCCTGAGGCTACTGAGGCTGTATGTGAAAGAATGATGCCAGGTTTTGGTGAGCTTATGCGTCAAGTAAGTTTGCAGTATGTACCAACCGCAATTCTTTCACGACAGACTGCAGGTATTCGTGGTAAAAGTCTAATCATAAACTTACCTGGAAAACCAAAGTCAATTCGTGAGTGTTTAGATGCAGTTTTTCCAGCAGTTCCATATTGTATTGATTTAATTCATGGACCATATTTAGAGTGTAATGAAGAGGTAATAAAACCTTTTAGACCTAAAAAATAGTTATTTTTTATATTTTATATAAATTATTGATATTATAGCTATCGTTAAAAGAGTAGCGATAGTTATACTTTTTAAATACTCTTTTATGAGCTCTTGATTGCTTCCTAAAAAATATCCTAAAAGTGTGAGTATAGTAACCCAAATAGTAGCACCTAAAGCTGTATAGATAGAAAATTTTACTATATTCATCTTTGAAAGACCAGCTGGAAGTGATATATATTGACGAACTACAGGAATAAGTCTTCCATTAAAAGTTGATATTTCTCCATGAGATTTAAAGAATTTTTCCATTTTTATGAGTTTATCTTCTTCAAACCAGATATAGTGTCCATACTTTAAAAGTAGTTTTCTTCCAAGTGTTAGTGAGAGATAGTAGTTTAAAAGAGCTCCACTAAGAGAGCCTAAAACTCCCATTAAAAGAACAATATAAATATTCATATCTCCTTTATAGGCTAAAAAACCAGCAGGTATCATAACAACTTCGCTAGGAAAAGGGAAAAAAGTGCTCTCTAAGAACATTAAGGCAAATATACCGATGTATCCTAAAGAGCCGATAGTTTCAACTAAAAAGTTGATAACTTGATGAAGAAGTTCCACTAACCAAGAGCCTTTAATTCTTCATTTATTTTAGAAAGTTTATTTTGTGCATCATCTAATGCTTTTTGATTTGTTTCAACTACTTCTTTTGGAGCATTTGCTACAAACCTTTTGTTTTTAAGCATACCATTGAGTTTGGCTATTTCACGTTCTAGTTTTAGTTTTTGGTTATTTAGTCTTTCAATAATAGGTGTTAAATCAACACCACTAAGAGGTATAAAAACTTCTAAATTATCACTAACATCTCTCACAGCATCTTCAAGTTTTTTAGTTATAAAATCAACTTCATTAGCTTTTCCAAGAAGTTTTAAAAATGGTATAGCTTTAGATAAATCTATATTTTTATTTAGTTTTATAGATAATTTTTCAATTTTCCCAGGCATATCAATAGTAGCTTTAGCACGTCTTATACTTACGATTGCCTCAATAACAAGTTCAAATATTTTCTCTATCTCTTCATCTTTTTCGATGTTAGTTGGGTAAGTTTTAACCATGATAGATTCAACATCTTTTAGTTTTGTATCACTTAACTCTTGATATAAAAACTCAGATATAAATGGCATAAATGGATGAGTAAGCTTCATAGCTTCTTTAAAGATAGCTCCAAGTTCAACTACACTTGATTTTTCTGCCTTACTAAGCTCAATCCCCCAATCACAAAACTCTCCCCATAAGAAACGGTAAAGTGTAGTAGCAGCATCGTTAAATCTATAAGAGTCCATATACTCACGAACTTCTTTAGTAGCTACATGTAAACGAGATTTCATATAACGACCAAGGTCTGTTTTAATCTGTATATTAGCTAGGTCTTCAAAAGATTTTGCATTCATAAGAAGATACTTTGAAGCATTGTAAAGCTTGTTTGTAAAATTTCTCATCTGTTCTAGCTTTTCATTACTTAACTTGATATCACGACCCTGAACAGCAAGAACAGCAAGAGTAAAACGAATAGTATCTGCACTAAACTCCTCTATGGTATCAAGAGGGTCAATTACATTACCTTTTGATTTACTCATCTTCGCACCATGTTCGTCTTTTACAAGTGCATGTAGATAGATGTCTTTAAATGGTAACTCTTTAAAAGTATGCTCACCTTGGAACATCATACGAGCTACCCAAAAGAAAAGTATATCAAATCCAGTTATGAGAAGTGAGTTAGGGTAGAAGTCTTCTAAGTCACTAGTTTCCCATTTTTCATCTTCAAAAGCCCCATTATTTCCCCAACCAAGAGTTGAAAATGGCCATAGGCCTGAGCTAAACCAAGTATCAAGAACATCTGGGTCTTGGTATATATTTGGACTTTTACATGTAGGACAATTTTTTTCATGGTCATTTTCACTAGCCCACTCGTGGTTACAATCTTTACAGTAAAAAACAGGTATTTGATGTCCCCACCAAAGTTGACGAGAGATACACCAATCTCTTAGTTCATTCATCCATGCGTTGAAAGAGTTTATCCAATGACTTGGATAAAATTCTGCAAGATGGTCATTTACTTTTTGAATTGCTCCATCTGCTATCTCTTTTTTTACAAACCACTGCTTTGATATATAAGGTTCAACTACATTTTTACAACGATAACAGTGCCCTACTTGATTTTCATAATCTTCTACTTTTTCTATAAAACCTTCAGCTTCAAGTTTAGCCATAATTGGTTCTCTTGCTTCTAAGCGTTCTTGTCCCTTAAACTCTCCACACTCTGAGTTTAAAAAACCTTTTTCATCAAAGATAGTTATAAACTCTAAATTGTGACGTTTTCCTACTTCATTATCATTGATATCATGTGCAGGAGTTACTTTAACACAACCAGTTCCAAATTCCATATCAACATGTTCATCAGTGATGATTTTTACTTTTCTATTTATGAGTGGTAAAATAACATTTTTACCTACTAAATGAGCATATCTTTTATCTTTAGGGTGAACCATAACTGCAGTATCACCAAAGTAAGTTTCTGGTCTAGTAGTTGCTACAACTATAAACTCATCGCTATTTTCGATAGGATATTTTATATGATAAAGTTTGCCTTTGTGTTGCTCATACTCTACTTCGATATCACTTAAAGCTCCATCATGTGTACACCAGTTGACCATATAGTTTCCACGAACTATCATGCCTTCATTGTACATTTTTACAAAGGCTTTTTTAACGGAACTCTTTAGACCTTTATCCATAGTAAATCTCTCACGACTCCATGCTGGACTAACTCCAAGTTTTCTCATCTGATGAAAGATTTGATTTCCGCTTATCTCTTTCCATTCCCAAACTTTTTCTAAAAACTTCTCACGTCCAAGCTCTTCTTTAGTAGTTCCCTTTGCTAAGAGTTGTTTTTCTACTACATTTTGAGTAGCAATTCCCGCGTGGTCAGTTCCTGGCTGCCAAAGAGTTTTAAAACCATCCATTCTTTTATAACGAGTTATAATATCTTGAAGTGTAAAAGTCAAAGCATGACCAATATGTAAGCTTCCAGTTACATTTGGAGGAGGCATCATAATGGCAAAATTTTTGCCTTTTTTTTGTATATTTTTATTTCCATCTACTTCAAAGTAGCCTCTTTTTTCCCAAATTTTATAATAGCTATCTTCTACTATCTTAGGATTGTAAACTGTACTTTTTTCACTCATGATAATTGTGTCCTATTTAGGATACCTCTAATAATAGGTATAACCCATAGCTTTAAGAGATTTTTTCTCAGTGAGGCAATACAACGAAGACCTAACTAGTTAAGTCAAGGAGTATTAACGAAGCTGAGGATAAATCTCTTAAAGCCCATAAGGTGGTCATTAAAAAAGCAATCTTGCAAAAAACTTTTAATCACCATAGCTTAAGCTATGCCTCATAAAAGATTTTTTACAATCTTTCCTTTTTAATGACCACTATGGGATATACCTATTATTAGAGGTATCCTTTGTTTAATGACGCGATTATACCTCAAAGGTTTTGAAAAGTTGATTAATGTTAAAATATAATAGACTTTTGTATAACCCATTGAAGTCTAATAAAAAAGTAGGAACTGTTTTGCGAATAGCAATTTGTGGTGCAAGTGGTTTTATAGGGACGCATATATCCAGAGTATTAGTCAGTAA
This sequence comes from uncultured Sulfurospirillum sp., assembly GCA_964537565.1. Classification (GTDB taxonomy): domain Bacteria; phylum Campylobacterota; class Campylobacteria; order Campylobacterales; family Sulfurospirillaceae; genus Sulfurospirillum_A. The sequence goes on along the minus strand of CAZIAJ010000041.1, from coordinate 6,319 downwards.
TAGTTATGAAATTGTGAGAGTTGGTAGAGAGCATTTTAAAAACGATGAAGCTCTTTTAAACTCGCTTGATGGATGTGAAGCCGTTATAAACTTATGTGGTGCTCCTATAGTGAAAAAATGGGATGAGATGTACAAACATGAGCTTTATGTCAGTCGTATTGAAACTACAAAAAAACTTATCAAAGTGATGTCAAAATTAGAAAATAGACCATCTTTGTTTATTTCTGCTTCAGCAGTAGGTATTTATAAAGAAGATTTAGTTCATGAAGATAGTTCTGTAAAGTTTGGTACAAGTTATCTTGCCCTTTTAGCAAGAAATTGGGAAGATGAGGCTAAAAAAACTGAAGGTATTGGTATAAGAAATGTGATTTTAAGACTAGGTGTTGTTTTAGGAAAAGATGGTGGAGCTATAGATGAGTTTAAATTGGCATTTAAGATAGGTTTAGGAGCAATTCCAGGAGATGGAAAACAACCATTTTCTTGGGTACATATAGATGATGTTGCTGGAGTTTTTAAAAGAGCTATTGAAGATAAAATGATGCAAGGTAGCTACAATTTAGTAGCTCCACATAGTGTAAATATGAAAATATTTATGACAACTTTTGGTAAAGCTATAGGTAGGCCAGCATGGTTTAACGTTCCAGAATCTATATTGAAGATAAGATATGGTGAAGGTGCAGAATCTCTTTTGCGAGGGGCTTTTGTTTTACCAAAAAGATTAGAAGATGAAGGGTATAAATTTAAATATAAAAAATTAAGTGATGCTTTAAAATCAGTGATATAATACTATTAAATTTTAATATATAATTGTTGGTTAGTTATTTATATTTTTTATAGATATTAAATAAGGGGGTTTAAGTGAAAGATCATTATGCGTTACATACGAAGATAACAAGTGAAGTAAAGGCAGTTGTAGATAAGCATAAAGTAGTTTTTCCAGCTTATTATGGAAAAGTATATAGTCATATAGCAAAGAAAAATGATATAGAACTCTCTCCAAATGAACTTTTTCATAAAGAGATGTTAGATGAAAAAGTGGTTAGACATATAGTCTCTTTAGCTGAGTATGCCGATGAAGCTATAGATGCAATGCAGACTAAAAATAAAGAAAAATTAGAGTGTGTTATAGAAGAGACTAAAAAGCTTCAAGTTGAAATAGAGAAGCTTCAAGCACTAGTTTATAAAGACTCTTTAACTCAATGTTATAATAGAAAATGGTTTGAAGACAGATATTTAGCAGAGGATAAAGCTTCATTTTTAAAAGCGGGAACTTTGGTCTTTGTTGACTTAAATAGACTAAAAAGAATCAATGATGATTATGGACACATAGTAGGAGATAAGGTTATAAAATATCTTTCAATTAAATTAAAAGAGATAACTTCTAATGTAGTTAGATTTGGAGGTGATGAGTTTATATTGATTTTTGAAAAAGATGAGAAAGATATAGAAAAAAGGATGCAAAAATCTTATGAGTTTTTTAAAAAAACAAAATTTAGAGCAGAAAATGTAGAGTTTAAAGCTACATTTGCATATGGATTATGTTCTTTTAAAGAGGGTGATTTATTAAGTAGTATTATGGATATAGCGGATAAAAAAATGTACAAATTCAAAGAAGGGAATAGGGTGTAAAGATGGCGAAAGTGAAGAGATTGAGTAAACTAGATGCTCCTAAGAGTGTAAATACTCAAGAAACAGTTATGAGTGAGAATGATTTTATCGTTTCAAAAACTGATACAAAAGGTTTTATAACCTATTGCAATGAAATTTTTATAGAGATGAGTGGATATACTCCAATGGAGCTTATGGAGGCAAATCATAATATTATAAGACATCCAGATATGCCAAAAGTAGCTTTTAAATTAGCATGGGATCTTATAAAAAGTGGACAAGAGTTTTTTGGTTTTGTGAAAAACCTTAGAAAAGATGGAGGATTTTACTGGGTATTTGCATATATAACAGCTGATTATGATAGTAGTGGCAATATCATAGGATATAGCTCTTTTAGAAGAAAACCACCAAAAAGTGCAATAAATCAGATAGAACCAGTATACAAGCTTTTAGTAGACGCAGAGAGAAAAGGTGGTATGGAAGCTTCAGGGAAACTATTAGCTGATTTTTTAGAACAAAATAAAACTACATATAATGCACTTGTAATGAATCTACAAAAAGGAGCTTAAGATGAAAAGTTTAAAAAATCTACATGTAGTTCTTCTTTTATGTATAGCTGTTTTTAGTTCATTTTATATGTTTTATATATCTGAGTATATAGTAGCTTCAATCTTTTTAGTTTTGTCTATAGTAACTATCTTTTTGCCAACACAAACAAAGCATAGTTCAGATGATGATGTACTAAATCAAATAGAGTTTATCTTAAAAAATATGTCAGAAGGAAAACTAACCAATAGAGTTAGTCTAAAAAGTAACTCAAATAAAATGGAAAAGATAGCATGGCATCTTAACAATGCACTAGATCAGATAGAAGTGATTTTAAGAGAGAGTAGATACACAATCCAAGCAGTAAGTAGTGGGGATTTTGATAGAAGCATGTTCACTAGTGGTCTACATGGTGAGTATATACAGAGCTCAAAAGCCATAGGAAAAGCCATAAATGCTCTAAAAGCAAATGCAAAATATCAGGCTATGGGTATACTCTCAACAGAATTTTCAAAATTAAACAATGGCATGAAAGGGAGTTTAGATATTATCATAAAAGATATGCTAAATCTTGAAAATATGTTAAATATCTCATCTTCAAAAACAAAAGAGGTAGCAAATACATCAAATAAAACATTGCATAATTCAAAAGAGGCAAGTCAAGATGTTTCTAATTTAACAGTATTGGTCAATGAAACAACGCAAGCTATAGATGGATTAAACCAAAATTCAAAAGATATAAGTTCTGTAGTATCTCTTATAAGTGATATAGCTGACCAAACAAATCTATTGGCACTAAATGCAGCAATTGAAGCAGCACGAGCAGGTGAACATGGTAGAGGATTTGCTGTAGTAGCAGATGAAGTGAGAAATCTTGCAGAAAGAACACAAAAAGCTACTAATGAAATCTCAATAACTATAAATACTCTACAACAACAATCAACCAACATACAAACAAATGCAGAAAGTATGAGAGTCATATCTGAAAAGTCAAGTAGTGCTATGCAAAACTTTACAGATACTATAGAATTACTAAATAAAGAACTTTTTGAGATAAAAAGTATCTCAGATAAAAGTAGCTTTGCAATGTTTTTTGATAGATTTAAGATAAATCATATACTTTTTAAATCTAGTGCATATTCTGCTGTAGTAAATGGGACAGCATTGGATGAGTTAAATAAAGGCTACAAAGAGTGTGATTTTGGTAAATGGTACTATGGTGAAGGTATGAAAATATATAAAGACAATAAAACTTTTAAAGCAATGGAGTCTTATCATAAAGAGATTCATGCAAAAGTAAACGATAACTTAGAGTGTGTAAGAAGTGGTGGTTGTGCCATAAACTCTGGAAAAAAAGATATAATTATAAAAAGCTTTGCTCAAGCAGAAGAGGCAAGTAATAAGCTATTTAATTTAATGGATGAGTTTGTTGAAGAAGTTGATGAGAGTAGAGTATAGAGTTTGAAAATAACTAAGGATGAGTTCAAATGATGAAAAAAAATAACTTGTATCCTTTTATCATTTTAGCGAAAATGTTTACTAGATTATTTATTTTTATGATAATTAGTTTCTCCATAGTATGGGGAAATATCTCTTTAGATGGTTATTTACATCCAGGTGATAATGACTTGAATAGTTTTACGCCTACAGAGCCATTAACAAAAAAAGTTACTAGTGGATCTAGGAGATGGGTAACGACAAAAAATGAACATACATATGATTATTATACAGATAATCCAACCCGTTTTTACCTTTCACAAGCAACAGAACTAACAGGGGTATCTTTACAAGATCCAGAAGGAATAGACGGAAAGCTCTACATATGGATAGATGGAGAGATTGTTGCGACAGGTAACAGTGGTGAATCAACTGTAGATTTTTCTTTCTCTCTTAGTAAAGGGTATCATACTATAGCAATTACTGGAGACTGTTACCTTAATGGAAGTCAAGTTTCATGTAGTGATAACCCTGATGATATTGATGATTTTAATTTTAGTGGTATTACACTTCTTTCGACACAAACATCCTCTGCTTATCATTTTATTCAAAGAAGGCATATAGGTGATCAAGATGACGATGATGATAATTATGATATAGATGAGACATCGTATAGTTATTATCCAGATGCCTATGAAGCGCAAAGTGTCACTTATGATATAAACGATGCAAATAACTATGCCGGATTTGAGATTTATCTCTCTCGTGTAAGGGATATTTATCAAGATAAAATTAATAAAATTATACTTTATGATACTAACGGAGGAGTTATCACTTCTTTTGATTTAGATACCTCTTCAACATATACTTTTGATTTTAATGCTCTTTATGAAAATAATATTAGCAATATTGGTTATATAACCATATCAAGTGGCGAGTCTGATTTAGGAGACTATGATGATATTTCATTTGGAGAACTTATTTTTATTCCTTTGAGTTTTGAAGATTTACAAGAGAGAAAAAAGCCAATTATAGATTATCATATGGATGAGTGTAGTTGGGATAATGATAGCAATACTTATGAAATTAAAAACTATGGAATACTAGGTAGTGATTATAATGCAACAGCATTAAACAATGCAAATACTATCTTAGAAGGTGTACTTTGTCGTGCTGCAGATATAAATAGTACAACAAATGATGATAAAGCAATTATTGCAAAAAATGGTTTGGCTTTATCGTCTTCATATACACTTACAACTTGGATAAAATTCCCTCTAAATATAGATGGGCATAATATTTTTGGAAGAGGAAGAAATAGAGTAAAATATTTTAATATAGCAGATAGGGTAAGTAGTAATAAGGATTATATATATTTTACACAATACATTAACAATGATAGTTGGACACTTAATATAGCAGATGATGATAACACCGACTATTTAAGTTTTAACCCACAAAGTCTTAGTGGTTGGCATATGTTAACGTTTGTAGTTATAGATAGTGGCACAGATTTTTATTTAGATGATAGTAAAAACAATACATTTTCAACACATCCAAATACTGGAAATCTTGGTCTGTTGTTCAATAGTGATTATGGTGATAACGATAATGTACCTAATGGTCAGTCTCTTGGAGCTGATGCCGATGAATTCAAAATCTTTAATCAAGTTTTAAGCGATAGTGATATTCAAACTATCTACAATAATGAAAAAAGTGGTAAAAACTGGGATGGAGCACTTAGAACTTGTTATTGTGAAGATAAAAACGAGTCTAAAAACTATAAGTTTGATGCTTGGGATACCTTTAGAAGCATAACAGATAGAAATATCTCAACAGAAATTGTTAATAAAGATTTTATTTTAGTCATTGCATCTCTTGATGAAAATGGAACTAACTTTCAAGAGTTTAATGGAACAGTATGTGCAAAGATTGATAATAATACTTCAAAACTTTACTTCACAGAACAAAATACTACCAATGCAACATTTAAAATCTCAAGAGCTATAAAAGATATAAGAGTAGAACTTTCATGGAAAAAAAATATAGATGAGAGTTGTCCATTGCAAAATGAAGACAATAGTACTATCTCAACAGATAATTTTGCTATAAGACCAAATAACTTTACAATTGAAAAGATATCTAGTCCAATTCGTGCAGGAAGTGACTTTAATATAACTTTTAGAGCAGTTGATATAGATGATACTAATGTTACAGATTATAATGAAAGTAAAGGAGTATCTTTTGAAGTAAATGCTACCGAGATAAAATCTACATGTAAAACAGGAAATTTTTTCAATAATTTTAATTTTACAGATGGTAGTGCTTCTAATATAAATACTACCTATAGTGAGGTTGGTGAGATAAATACAACTATACATGAGATAAATGGCAGGGAGTTTGCTTATGTTGATATAGATGATACAAATGATAGTAAGAGATTTATAGAACCATTTTCAAAAAGATTAACAGTCTTACCTCACCATTTTAAAATAGATGCAAATTTATCAAATTTTAATAATGAAAATTTTACTTATTTTTCAAAAGACTTAAATATGTCAGCAATATTAGATATAAGTATAACTGCTCAAAATGGACAAAATCAAACAACTGAAAACTACAATAGTACTTGCTATGCAAAAGATATAGATATAAATATCTCTAGTAATACAAGAAGTGACTTACCTATAATGATATATATCTATAGAGATGCAAAAGATATGAATAG
>CAZIAJ010000040.1:0-11017 GCA_964537565.1 uncultured Sulfurospirillum sp. | reverse complement strand
GTATAGTAGAAGAAGTTGAAGAAAATTATCATGATTAAATTTCCATCTCAAAAACAAGTTATTGATGCTACTCTTCAGGGAACTATGAAAGCAGCACAAAATTTTCTTAATTGGACAAACGATAGACTTTTTTTATCTCATGGACCTTATAAAATTATCTCTATTCATATAGCACAAGAGCTAGCAATTTTAAAAGATGCTCCAGAGATATTTTTAGATGCAACTATAAGTGATATACTAAGATGTTCTTTACCAGACCGCTCAGCATATACGCACTATATGGAAAAAAAAGGTATAACACAAGGTATATTTAGCATAACATTAGATGAGAGATTTGAGCATGAAGATGATGAAGATTCCATCTCTAAAGTTATTATTAGTGTTAGAAATGGTGTTAGAAATCCAAAGTTAGAGTATTCAAATGATATAGAAGTTATTTGTAAAATGCTTGATTGTAAAACTTCTTTAGACTATGGAATTTTTAGTTTTTATTCTGACCTTTCAAATAATGCTAGAAAAAAATTGGATAAAAGGATTCCAGAATTGATAAAGAGTTTTGATATAGTAGTAAAAAAATTTCCAGCTTTAAAATCAAATTTTTTAAGTAGTGATATTCAAAAGATAGAAGATAGTGGTGAATGGTTAGCAGGTTGTTATATAGTTGAGCTAAAGTAAATTTTATTAAGGTTACAATTGAGTGATCTTAATAAAATTTTCAAAGGAGAAAATATGAGAATATTACCAAGAGTTGCAGCATCGGTTGCAGTATGTGCTTTATTAGTTACAGCAGGAAATGCTGCGGATGTTATTAAGATTGGTGTTCAAGCACCTATTACTGGAAAGTATGCAAATGAGGGACAGAGTATAGATAATGGTGTTAGACTTGTAGTTGATCAAATCAATGCAGATGGTGGTCTTTTAGGTAAAAAATTAGAAGTTGTTAGCTGTGATGATGAAGGTAAAGCTCAAAAAGCAGCGATTTGTGCTAGAAAATTAGTAAATGAAGGTGTTTTAGCAGTTATCGGTTCATATACTTCAGGAGCTACAGAAGCAGCTCAAACTACATACTTTAGAAATAAAACACTTCAAACAAGTGATGGTACAAGTGATAGTTTAACTAAGCATAAGTATTGGACTTTCTTTAGAAACTCATTTCAAAACTCAGCTCAAGCAGATTTTACTGCTAAATATCTAGTAAATGAGAAAGGATATAAGAAAATTGTTGTTATTTCAGATTACTCTTCTTATGCTGTTGGCCTTGCTGATTCTGCTGCAAAAGCTATCAAAGCAGAGGGTGGCAATGTAATTTATCAAGGAAAGATTAAATCAGGAACTCAAAACTTTACAGCAGTTCTTACAAAAATTAAATCAATGAAACCAGATGCTATTTATTTTAGTGGATACTATACTGATGGTGGACTTATTCGTGCTCAGCAACAACAACTTGGAATAAAAGCTGACTTTATAGGTGGTGATTCAAATGATAATCCAGATTTTATAAAATTAGCAGGAAAGAGTGCAGAAGGTACACTTTTAGTTAACTTCCCAACTCCAGATTTTTTACCGTATGATGCAGCTAAAAAGTTTATAGCAGCTTATAATACAAAGTATGGAAAAGCTCCATCTTCAGTTTGGGCTCTTATGAATGTTGATGGTCTTAGTGCAATAGTTTATGCAGTTAAACAAACAAAAACTCTTGATACTAAGAAAATCAGTGATTACCTACATACTTTAAGAGATTTTCCAGGAATCACAGGTCCTATATCTTTTAGAGAAGATGGTGAGAGAATCAATACTAAATTTAATGTTTATGAGATTCAGGCAAACGGTAAATATAAGATTATAAATAAGTAATTAAAGAAAGAGAGAAAGCAGAACAATGGATATATTTCTTCAACAAATTGTCAATGGTTTGACAATAGGAAGTTTGTATGCTTTGGTCGCACTTGGTTATACGATGGTCTACGGGGTAATGAAGTTAATAAACTTTGCCCACGGAGACCTCGTGGCCTTGTCAGCCTTTGCAGGACTTACTATCTATACAAATATTTTTGCTGATGGCGGTACTTCAATAGTAGCCGTTATTACTGTGTTTATGTTCACAGCAGCGATTATTGCAGTTGTTGGTGTTCTTCTTGAACGCCTTGCCTATAGGCCTTTACGAACGGCACCACGCCTTAGTGCTGTTGTTTCTGCTTTAGGAGCTGGACTTGTTATACAAAATGCTATTATGTTGATTTGGGGACCAAATATGAAGATTTTTCCTTCAGATTTGTTTCCATCAACAGTATATGAAATAAATGGTGTAGTTATAACATTTACTCAACTTATGATATTGTTGTTCTCATCAGTATTGATGATTGCCCTTTATCTTTTTATAAATAAAACAAAAATGGGAACTGCAATTCGTGCAGTTGCTATTGATCAAGATGCAGCAAAGCTTATGGGAATCAATGTCAATAAAATTATTATGATTATTTTTATTATTGGTTCTGCTTTAGGAGCAGTTGCTGGTCTTTTTATTGGTATTTATTACAGAGGTATCACCTTTGACATGGGATGGATGTACGGTTTAAGTGCATTTGTTGCAGCTATCATTGGTGGTATTGGTAATATTCCTGGTGCTATGTTTGGTGGCTTGATGTTAGGACTATTTAATGCTCTCATTAGTGGTTATATCTCTAGTGCTTGGGCTGAGACGTTTACGTTTATGTTATTGATTGTTGTTCTTATCTTTAGACCAACAGGAATACTTGGCGAAAAAGTGGCGGAGAAAGTATAATGAAAAATTTATTAAATTTTACTCTCTCTAAGAGAGAAGCTTTAGTGCTAGGAATTTCTTTGAGAACTTGTTCGCAAAGAAAGGAGGCATTGAAATGAGTAGAACAAATATGATATCACTAGGATTTTTAGTAGTTATGGGTATTTTCCCATTTTTTGTTGATTCTGCTTGGTTAGCTGTTGGGACTACTTTTTTAGTTTTTTCAGTTGTAGCATTTTCACAAGATATTATTCTTGGACGTGCAGGTGCTTTTCATATGGGACATGCTGCATTTTTCGGACTTGGAGCATATACAACAGCCATTTTGAACACACATTTTGGATGGCCGATTTTAGCTACATGGGCTCCGGCAGTTATTATTCCTATGGTAATTGCTATTATAACAACAGGTCCTATTATTCATTTAAGAGGTGATTATCTTTTAGTTGCAACAATTGGAATAAATATTATCTTTATGCAAGTATTAGAAAATGATTTGTTTGGACTTACTGGTGGACCAAATGGAATCTTTGGAATAGATGTTGTTAAGTTGTTTGGATATGAGTTTTTTGAACAAATTGATATGTACTATATGGCATTTATTCTTCTGGGAATTACACTATTTATTATGAAAACATTAGATGGTAGTAAGTTTGGTAGAGCAATGTTTTATATAAATAAAGATGATGTTGCTGCACAAAGTATGGGAATAGATATTAGATATTACAAACTATATGCTTTTGCTATTGGTGCAGGTATTGCAGGGGCTGCTGGTAGTATGTTCTCTGTTCAGTATAGTGCCGTTAGTCCTGAAGCATTTGATGTGCTTCAATCAATTATGTTTTTTACTATAGTTTTAGTTGGTGGATCTGCATCACTTCCTGGAGTTTTAATTGGTACATTTATAATGTTTGTACTTCCTGAAATATTTCGTGAGTTTGAAACAGCTCGTTATTTAGTATTTGGAATAGCGATGATTTTAACTATGATTTTAAGACCTCGTGGTATTTGGCCAGTTAAGTTTGGAAATATACCAGCATTTCTTAAAAAGGGGAAAAAATAATGAGCCAGATTTTATTAGAGATTAAAAATGTCTCAAAATTTTTCTCAGGTTTAACTGCTATTGATCGACTGAACTTAAAAGTCAAAAAAGGCCAGATTTATGGAATTATTGGACCAAATGGAGCTGGTAAGACAACTTTATTTAACTGTATAACTGGTATTTATACTCCTGAAGAAGGAGAAATTCTATGGAATGGAAAAGAGATAAAAGGTACTGCTCCTCATAAGATAGCAGAACTTGGAATCTTAAGAACATTTCAAACTATTAGATTGTTTACTGAGATGAGTGTAGCTGAAAATATTATGTCAGGAAGACACATAAAATCAAAGCAAAAATGGTATAACGGGATTATTCCAACACCAGCTTACTATAAAGATGAAAAGTACAACTGGGGTAAAGTTGGAGAATATATGGAGCTTTTTGGTTTAAGTGAATATGCTACAACACCAGCAGGTGATTTGGCATATGGGCTTCAAAGAAAAATAGAGATGGCAAGAGCATTGGCTGCTGAGCCTGAACTTCTTATTTTAGATGAACCAGCCGCAGGATTAAATGAAAATGAGACAAAAGAATTAGCAGATATAATTCGTAAGATTCAAGCTATGGGCGTAACTATTATGATGATTGAACATGATATGGATATGGTTATGAATTTATGTGAATATATGACTGTTATCAACTTTGGAGCTTGGATTTGTGAAGGTGTTGCAGAAGATGTACAAAATAATCCAGCTGTAATCGAAGCATATATTGGTGTTGAAGATGAGGACGAGTAATGAAATACAGAAAATTATTTTTGTATTTTAGTGAGATGAATTTTTTAAGAATTTACTTCTTAAAAAAGGAGACATTAAAATGAATGATAAATTATTAGAAATTAAAAATTTACATGTGAGTTATGGTGCTATTAAAGCTATTAAAGGTATAGATCTATATGTAAACAAAGGTGAAGTTGTAACTATTTTAGGTGCTAACGGAGCTGGAAAAACAACAACACTTAGAACTATTAGTGGACTTCTTAGGTCAATCGAAGGTCATATCATATTTGATGGACAAGAGATAACAAAAGTTCCCGCACATGATATAGTAGCACTTGGTATGAGTCACTCTCCAGAGGGAAGAAAGGTTTTTGGTACATTAAGTGTCGAAGAAAACTTACTTATGGGAGCATATACACTTAAAACTCATGATGTTAAAACATTAGATTGGATATATGAAATTTTACCGAGATTAAAAGAGCGTGAAAAACAGATGGCAGGAACTCTTAGTGGTGGTGAGCAACAGATGCTTGCAATCGGAAGAGCTATTATGAGTAAACCAAAACTTCTTATATTAGATGAACCAAGTCTTGGACTTGCTCCTGTTTTAGTTAAGAGTATTTTTAAAGCGATTAAAGAGATTAGTGCTACTGGTGTTACTGTTCTTATTGTAGAGCAAAATGCAAAAGCAGCATTGAAGTTGGCTGATCGTGGTTATGTGTTAGAACTTGGAAAAATTACACATCATGGAACTAGTGAAGAGTTACTTAACTCAACAGTAATACAAGAGGCTTATTTAGGTAAAAAGAAGTAGAGATTTACTAAGAAAAGCCGTTTGTCCTTTATGACAGGCGGTTTTTTTTGTACAATTCTTATGATATGTAAAAAGTACTACTAATAGTACTTCTAAACTATAAGGATAAAAAATGGAAAACAATGAAGTAGTAATGAATCGTGCGATTGATTTGGCAGAAAAGTGGCAATTAAGAGCAGCTGATAAGATAACAAATTTTGAGAAAAATTTTCATGCAAAGATGAAAAAAATGTTTGCTCGTCCATTGGATAAAGTTCTTCTTATTGATTTAATGGATCAAAGTTTTAGAACAAAAAATACAGCAAGAGTAGCAGATCAAGTAGAGTATATCTTTACAAAGTATGGTATGGCAACATTTTTTTCAACTCCTGAGAAATTTTTAATCTTTTTATTTAGAAACATTGGTATTTATCTTCCTGATATCTCAGTTCCTCTTTTTATAAAAAGTGTAAGAGATGATACTGATACAGTAGTTTTAAAAGGTGAAGATGATTTACTAAATGCTCATTTGCAAAAAAGAAAAGCAGAAGGAACTAGAGTAAATATCAATATGATTGGTGAGGTTGTTTTAGGAGAAGAGGAAGCCAATGAGAGGATAGAAAAGTATATGCATATACTCACAAATCCAAATATAGATTATATGTCTATTAAAATATCAACTCTATTTTCGCAGATAAATCCAGTTTCATATGAAAATACAGTTGATGAGTTTGTTGCAAGACTGTCAAAGATTTTTGCTCAAGCTAAAAAATACTCTTTTACAAATGCAAAAGGTGAACAAGAAAATAAGTTTATAAACCTTGATATGGAAGAGTATAGAGATCTTTCTTTAACAGTTGAAACATTTAAAAGAGTATTAGATAAACCAGAATTTAAAGACTTTAAAGCAGGTATCGTTCTTCAAGCATATCTTCCTGATTCCCATTTGTGGCAAGTTAAACTTACAGATTGGGCTAAGAAAAGAGTTGCTGATGGTGGAGCTCCTATTAAGATTCGTCTTGTTAAGGGTGCAAATATGGAGATGGAAGAGACAGAAGCTGGATTAAAGCATTGGGTAACTTGTCCATATACTAAAAAAATAGATACTGATAGTAATTACAAAGTTATGCTTGAGTATGCACTTAAGCCTGAAAATGCTCCATATGTAAACTTAGGGGTTGCTTCACACAATTTATTTGAGCTTGCTTATGGATATGAGACTGCAAAAGAAAATGGTGTAATGGATTACTTCTCAATGGAGATGCTTGAAGGTATGAGTGAGTCTGCTAGAGTTGCAATAAAAGAGCTTAGTGGTGAAGTTATACTTTATGGACCTGCGGCTAAAAAAGAACAGTTTACAAACGCAATTGCTTATCTTGTTAGAAGATTTGATGAAAATACAGGTAAAGAGAATTTTATACGTTACTCATTTGGACTTGAAGCTGGTAGCGCTGATTGGAATATGCTAAAGCAAAAGTTCATTGACTCTTTTGAAAACAAAAAGAATCTTTTTATAGGCGCAAAAAGAACTCAAGATAGACTTAGTGAAAATTGGGATGATTATAAGGGTGGAAGTTTTTATACTAAAGAGTATCATGGTGAACCTGATACTGATTTTATACTACCTCCAAATAAGCAATGGGCAAAAGATATTCGTACTAAGTGGATGAAGAAAAAAGGTGAAGAAGTAGAAATTGTTCCTGTAGTAGTAGCTGGAGTTGAGCTAAGAGATGATAGAAAAGTAAAAGAAGTTTTAGATAAATCTCAATTAAAAGATGGAGTTATTTGCGGTAAGTATACTGTTCCAACTGCAGAGGATTTGCAAAAAGCTGTTGATGTTGCTGCTACTGACCCAGATGGCTGGAGAAGTGCTACTCATGAGTATAGATTTGAAATGCTTGCTAAAGTTGCTAATGAAGTTAGAAAAAAGAGATTAGATTTGATTGGTATTGCTGCTGCTGAAGTTGGTAAGATTATTACTGAAACTGATGTAGAGGTAAGTGAAGCTATCGACTTTTTAGAGTTTTATGGACATAGTGCAGATTATTTTAATAATTTTGAAAATTTAAAATTTAAAGGCAAGGGTGTTGGTGTTATTACTCCTCCTTGGAACTTTCCTGTTGCTATCCCTGTTGGTGGTATTACTGCTGCTCTTGCTGCTGGAAATACAGTTATTGTTAAACCAGCTTCCGTTGCAGCATTAAGTGCTTATGAGCTTTGTAAGTGTTATTGGGATGCTGGAATTAGTAAAAATGTACTTCAGTTTGTTGCAGCTCCAGGAAGTTTAGCTGGAAAAAATTTAGTAGAAAATCCAAAAGTTGACTTTGTTATTTTGACTGGTGGAGAAGATACAGCATATGCAATGCTTAAAGCAAGACCAGATTTGTATTTAACAGCAGAAACTGGAGGAAAAGATGCAACTATCGTTACTGCTATGGCTGATCGTGAACAAGCTATCAAAAATGTAGTAGCAAGTGCATTTAATAACAGTGGGCAAAAGTGTTCAGCAACTTCACTTTTAGTTCTTGAAGAAGAAGTCTATAATGATGAGGGTTTTAAATCAGCGCTAAAAGATGCAGCTGCTAGTGTTGAAGTAGGTTCAGTTTGGAACTATGTAAACAGAATTGGAACTTTAGCAAATAAAGTAGATGGTAATTTAAAAAAAGCTATAGATACATTGGAAGCAGGAGAGGAGTGGTTACTTAAGCCAAGTTATGCCCAAGAGAATGAGTATATGATGAAACCTGCAATTAAGTGGGGAGTAAAAGATGGTAATTTCTGTCATATGAATGAACTTTTTGGACCAGTACTTTCTGTAATGTGTGCAAAAGATTTAAAACATGCAATTGAGCTTGTAAATAAAACTGGATATGGACTTACTTCGGGAATAGAATCACTAGATGCAAGAGAGACAGATTATTGGAGAGAAAATCTAAGAGCTGGAAATTTGTATATAAACCGTGGTACAACAGGAGCAATAGTTCTGCGTCAACCATTTGGTGGTATGGGTAAATCTGCTATTGGGGCAGGTAGAAAAGCTGGTGCTTATAGTTATGTTTCTCAGTTTATGGATTTTGAAGAGATAAGTACTCCAAAAGTTGATAAAGTATATTTCCATCCTATAGCCGATATCGTAAAAAGTTGGAATAGTGAAGCACAAAAAGGAATTCATAAAGGATTTAAAGATGATTTTTCAAAGCTCAGCGTAGCACTTCAAAGTTATTTGAAAAATTTTAAAGAAGAGTTTGATGTTGAGCATGATTATTTCAAGCTTCGAGGAGAGGATAATATCTTTCGCTATCTTCCACTAGAGCGTGTTGCAATACGTGTAAGTAAAGGTGATACACTTTTTGAAGTTATGAGTAGAATTATTGCTGCAAAAGTTAGTGGTGTTGCTTTACATGTAAGTATTGATGCTACTCTTGAAAATAGTGTTGTATCTTTTCTTTATGAGAAGAAAGATACTCTTTTAAAAGTTGGTGATAAAATCGCTAGAGAGAGTGAAGATGAATTTGTCAAATGCTTTTCCAATGTAGATAGACTGATCTATTCTAATATTTCAAAAGTTAGTAAGTATGTATTTAAAGAAGCAGCAAAACTTGCTAAGTTTATTGTTAGAGGAACTCCTATGATGGAAGGAAGATTAGAACTTCTTAATTATTTTGAAGAACAGAGTATTTCTCATAGTTATCATAGATATGGGAATATAGGTGTAAGAGCTTTAGATAATAAGTAACAAAATAAAGGGTGGGGGAATGGAGATAATCCCACCCTTTATGTATCAATTTTGAAAATATATTCTCTTTTGAGTTTTTTTTCAATAATTTCTTCTATTGATAATCCGTTAAAATTAATATTTTCAAACTCTTCTATGGTTTGTGGTTGCTGTTTTGATAACTCTCGTAAAACTTTACCTCTATAAGCTTTTGCCCAATGACTTACTACTTTACCATTTTTTTTAAATTTCATTGTTATATGTTTACATTTTAGAGTATAAAATTTTTCATAAAAACCAGCTCTTAAGTCTATAACTAAATGATTATTTAAAAAACTTCGGATTGTTTCACTAAAATGCTCTTTATAATATAGTTCTGTTTTGAAACCATCTATTGTAGAGCCTTGCTTAAATCGGTAGTAAGGTATAGTATCACCTGCTAGTATTGGTCCAAAAAGGTTTGAAAATATTATACAATTTTCAGATAACCACTCTTGTTGACTTTTATTGAGTGTTTTAAAGTTTAAATACTGATAAGCAACACCACTATAACGATTTATTGCTTTACATGTAGAGGAGGATAGTAAATCAATTTTTTTTAGTCTTTCACACTCTTGTATATCTTTAATACCAAAAAAATTTACTAAATTACTTGTGCTGTTATTTTTTAAAAAATTATCTAATTTCTCTAGTACATATAGCCTTTTAGTAAAAAGTTCTGAAAATATAAAAGATTTATCTGATAGGCTACAAGAGTCGTTAAAATCGGACTTTGCTTCACTTGGAGAAAAAAGAATTTTCATTTGGATTCCTTAAAAAATAAATTTTTTTATAATTGTAGCAAAAAAAGTTCGAAAAACCATTGACATTGCAAAGCTTTTGAGCTATAATTTCACCTCACAAACACGGTTGCTGGATTAGCTCAGCCGGTAGAGCAACTGCCTTGTAAGCAGTAGGTCACCTGTTCGATTCGGGTATCCAGCACCATTTTTTGTGTCAAATAACAGTGTTTGACCAGGAATAAATCGGTTTTTTAATGTTAAATGGTGAGATACTCAAGTGGCCAACGAGGGCAGACTGTAAATCTGCTGACTATGTCTTCGAAGGTTCGAATCCTTCTCTCACCACCATTTCATTAAATAATGCGGGAGTAACTCAGTGGCTAGAGTTCCTGCCTTCCAAGCAGGTTGTCGCGAGTTCGAATCTCGTCTCCCGCTCCAATGATTTTATTTAGCTGGGAGCTGTTGAATTTTTTCTGCTTATTTTTTACTACAGAATCAGTTCAGTAGACTCTTCTCTAACCTATAAATCACTTGTTATTATTGTTGTTGCTGTAGTGTGCATTTTGCATATGTGTAAATTGCTCATATGGCTCAGAGGTAGAGCACTTCCTTGGTAAGGAAGAGGTCGTGGGTTCAAGTCCCGCTATGAGCTCCATAAAATTAAAAAACTAGATTAAGCGAAAACTGAATTCATTCAGATTTTGTGAAAATAAAAAGTTAAGTTAAGTTTTCGACGAAAGTCAAAGCTTTAGTGATTAAGTAAAAACTGAACATGTTTAGTTTTTACGATAAATAAAATAATAAACATACGGAGGAAGAAATGGCTAAGGAAAAATTCGAAAGAACTAAACCACACGTAAATATAGGTACTATTGGTCACGTTGATCATGGTAAAACTACTCTTACTGCTGCAATCTCTGCAGTTCTTGCAAGTAAAGGTCTTGCTGACTTTAAAGATTTTGATGGTATTGATAATGCTCCTGAAGAGAGAGAAAGAGGTATTACTATCGCTACTTCTCACATTGAGTACGAAACTGAAGCACGTCACTATGCACACGTTGATTGTCCAGGTCACGCGGATTATGTTAAAAACATGATTACTGGTGCTGCTCAAATGGATGGTGCTATTCTTGTTGTTTCTGCAG
>CAZIAJ010000039.1:0-11161 GCA_964537565.1 uncultured Sulfurospirillum sp. | reverse complement strand
TATATAGAGTTTTTTATACCAATTTCATCATTTTTATTTAATAAGCTTTTAATAACAGGTATCCTTTTATAAATTTCGTTCATATAATCTGTTATTAGTTCACCAACAAGGGAAATATCTAATCCAATCTCTTCAACGCATTGTACTAAATCAAAATCCATATTTTCTTTCTCTATTTCACAGAGATCACTTTGAAAATCAATCTCTTCTATTGTATCAATATCGATTTTTAATTTTGGCAGCTCATCATTTTTATAATCTTCAGTAAAATCTTCAGTTTTCTTAATATTTATATTATTTGACGATGTCTCTTCTGTTTTAAATGTTGTATCATTGTCTATCTTTAGTTTAAGAGGAGATTGTTCTTCTTTTATTGGTTCATCAAAGGTAATAGGTGTGTTTTTATTGTCATCTTCAGTAAAATCTTCTTCAAATGAAATTTTTTCTTTTACAATTTCTAATTTTGGGGTAACTTCTTCTTCAAATACTTCTTTTATGGGCATTTTTGTAGTAGGTTGAACTGTTATAGAATTAGATTCATTTTGGATATTATTATTTTGAGAGACATTGCTAATAAATTCTACTGTGTAATAAATATCTTCTTTTTGTTTAGGAGAGTATAAAAATAGTTCTTTTATTTTAAGGGCTACTTCTATTTCATTACCTGTTCTTAATCTTAGTATAACACTTTTTTTAGGAGCACCACTGTGCAAGGCATAATCTATCCATGAAAAGTTTTTAAATTTAAAAATATATCCAGGTTTGTTTACAAAAAGGTCAGCTACATCACTGTTAATGCTTCTAAACTCATCTAAATCCTCATAACCTAAAAAAGATAATTCATCCTTACCAATACCAAGAAAATCACCACTTTTACTATAGAGTATCATTGTTTACCTTTCTTAAAAGGTTAATATTAACTAACTTTCGCTTAAAATTAACCTATTTATTTAAGAATTTATATAGTTTTTTACTATTCTTTTCACCGATTACTATTTTTAACTCATCTATATTTGCTTTGTATATATTTTCAAAAGTTCCAAAGTATGAGATTAGTTTTTTAACAGTTGCGTTACCAATGCCTTGTACATTTAAAAGATCTATCTTCATATCACTTGATATTTTTCTTTTTCTATGAGTAGTAATAGCAAATCTATGGGCTTCATCTCTTAGTTTTTGTATAAGTTGAAGTCTTTTGTCTGAAGTTGGAAGTTTAAAGTCATAGTTTAAAGAGTAAATTGTATCATTTGCTTTTGATTTTGCACGCATTGCTTTTGAGTCTTTTTTTTCTTTTGCAATAGCTAAAAGATCTATTTCTTGGTCATGTTTTTTAAGTAATTTTTTTGCAAGTTTAAGAAGAGTGTCTCCTCCATCAAGTATCCATAAATCAGGGGGTGAGTCTTTCTTGAAGTTTTTTATTCTTCTACTTAAAAGTTCTTTCATTTGTCCATATTCATCTTTACTTTCAAGATTGAAAATTCTATATTTTTCTTTTATAAATTTTTCTTCATAAGTGACCATACAACCAACAGGAAAATTTCCACTAATATGTGAGTTATCAAAAATCTCTATTCGATAGGGGATTTTTTTTAGATCAAATAACTCTTTTATCTCTCCTAAAATATTATCATTATTTTTGTTTAAATATTGGCTTAAATGCTCTTTTGCATTCTCTAAAGCTATTTTAGAAAGCTTTAATTTGTCACCTTTTTTAGGAGTTATTATTGAAATTTTTTTATTATATTTTTCTTTGAAAAGATACTCTATATCTTTAGATTCTTCAAACTCGTGTGCAGTTAGTATTTGAGGATTTATAATTTTTGTTTTTTCATTATAAAATTGAATTAATACTTGTTTATATATTTCACCTATTTCATATCCATTAGAGTTTTTTATAATATTGTGAATACTAGAAACCATTTTACCATCTCTTATAAATAGTCTCATGATAGAAGCGATATTACCCATAATTTCAACAGCAAATAAGTCAAAACTTTCAACTTTTGCTAAGTCTAAGTGTATTACATGTAGAGAGTTTCTTATGGATTTTTGCATATCTCTAAGAATTGCAGCTTCTTCAAAATTTAGATTCTTTGAAGCCTCTACCATTTTTTCTTCAAGTTTTACAATAAGTTTTTTTCTATCTACTAGTAATGTTGTTGCATATTGTACTATTTTTACATATTCATCTTTTGATACTTTTTTTACACAAGGAGCTAAACATTTATCTATTTGATAAAAAAGGCACTCTTTTTTTGCTTTTAAACAACCTCTTTTCTGCACAAGTTTACAAGTAAGGTAGATAGCTTTTAAAATATCGTTTGCCGAGTTGGAAAAAGGGCCATAATATTTTATATTACTGTTCTTTTCTATTTTTCTTGTTATTTCAAAACGAGGGAATTCTTCAGACATATCTATGGCTATATATGGGTATGTTTTATCATCTCTAAGAAGTATATTGTACTTTGGTTTTAGCTCTTTTATAAGAGAGTTTTCGAGTATGAGTGCATCATATTCACTTGGTGAAACTATATACTCTAAATGAGTTGTTTCATTTATCATTTTTTGTATTCTAAGGCTTAATTTGTTTGCTGGGAGTAGAGATGGTGTAAATTTAAAGTAGCTTTTTACTCTATTTTTTAGTATTTTAGCTTTCCCTATATATAGAAGTTTGTTGTTTTTATCATAAAACTTATATACTCCTGCACTTTGAGGGAGATTTTTTAGCTCTCTTTCAAGCATTTAATCTCTTTTCTAATTTTTTCAAATATTCTATGAAGATTTTCATTTTTAACTTCATTTTTAAATTCTCCTAAAGAGCGTTCTTCATAAAAAATCGTAATGTCATTAGGAGGTTCTATTTTAGGCTCTTTCTTGTTGGTAACAAAGGCTTATAGTTCTTTTAAATTTATGCATTTGCAGTTGGGATGAAAAGTTTCTATCTTTTTTAATATATCTTTTATCAAATTGCGCTTATAATTAAACTCCATTTTAGCACTTGGATGTTTTAAAACGAAGAAAAGAGTGCTATTTTTTGTATATATAAATTTTATAAAATTAGATAGAGATGTAGGAAGAAGCTTGATAAGTATGTCAAAACACTCCTCTTGCTCTAGAGTTTTTAAAGAAGGGTGTTTTTTAAGATGAGAAATTATAGTTTTAGAATCTTTCATGTTTTGATTATAGCATGTATTGGCTTTGGTCTTCTTGGGTGTGGTTATAAAGGACCACCAAAATATACACAAACATCAAAGGTTAAGTAGTTGCAAACTTCATATGATGTGTTGATTGTAGGTTCTGGTGTGGCAGGTTTAAATACGGCACTTCAACTCCCTGATGATTTAGATGTTTTAATTATCAGCAAAGATTATGCTTGGGAATGCAATACTTTTTTTGCACAAGGTGGTATTGCAGTAGCCCCATATGAAGCTGATATATCTTTACATGTAGAAGATACATTAAATGCTGGTGCAGGGCATTGCAATAAGGCTGCAGTTGAGTTGCTATGTAGTGAAGGGCCTAATGCTATAAAAGATTTAATAGCTTCAGGGTTTGAATTTGATAAAGATGAAAGTGGCAATTTACTTTATACAAAAGAGGCTGCTCATAGTGCAAATAGAATATTACATGCAGGAGGTGATGCAACAGGACGTGAGCTTCATCTTTTTTTAATGAATTCTTTAAAATTTCCTATACTTTACAATACTCAAGTGATTGATTTATTAATAAAAGATGATATTTGCTATGGAGTAGAAGTTTTTCATGATGATAAAGTTTTTAATATATATGCGAAAAAAGTAGTTATAGCAAGTGGTGGCGTAGGTTCACTTTATGAGTATCATACAAACTCTAGAACTATAAGTGCTGATATGCATGGTATTTGTTGCGAACATGGTATTGAGTTGAGAGATATGGAGATGATGCAGTTTCATCCAACTGTCTTTGTACAAAGTAGTGCTGTAAGAAAACAACTTTTAAGTGAAGCTTTAAGAGGTGAGGGTGCTAAAGTCATAGATGAAGATGGTAAAAGATTTTTATTTGATTATGATAAAAGAGGAGAACTTAGCCCTAGAAATGTAGTTTCTGAAGCTTTATTTGAACATAAAAGAAAAACTAAAAAAAATATCTATCTAGATGTGAGTGATTTTGAAACAAAGCATTTTAGAAAAAGGTTTCCTAGTATATATTTCAATATGGAAAATTTAGGTTACAATCTACCTTTGGATAAGATTCCAATATCTCCTGCCTTTCACTATGCAATAGGAGGAGTAAAGACTGACTTTCATGCGAAGATAGATAAGATAAAAGATATATATTTTATTGGAGAAGTAGCTTCTGTTGGGATTCATGGAGCAAATAGATTAGCTAGTAACTCTTTGTTAGAAGGGTTGGTTTTTTCTAAAAGAGTTGCTGTTGATATTGCTCAAACATTTATACCCACAAAGCAACAAATTGATTTTATATGTAATGATATAACACTGGTAAAAGAGGGTGACAAAGAGTTAAAAAATGAGCTTAGAAATCTGATGTGGGATAGCGCTGGAATAGTAAGATATGAAAAAAAATTGAAAAAAGCTTTGAATAGAGTTGAAGAAATGCTAGAATTATCAACTGGAAAGTTGATTAGGCTTCGCTTATTGACTTCAAGGGTAATAATAAATAGTGCACTAAAGCGTAAAAAATCTTTAGGCGCACATTACATAAGGGGAGAATAGAATGAAAAAATTGGGAATTTTACTTGCTTTCGCAAGTTCTATTTGGGCATCGGAAGGAACTATGAACTTAACAACTAGTTGGGTTGGAATTTTATCCTTAGTTATTTTTATTGTTGGGTATTATGTGATAGCTGCTGAAGAGAAGTATCATATAAACAAAGCAAAACCAGCACTCTTTATAGGTACGCTTATATTTATGCTTATAGGTGTTTATTACACGATCAATGGGCTTAATAAAGATGGTTTAAATCATGAAGTAGAAGCTCTTATCCTTGAAATAGCTGAAATATATTTCTTCTTACTTGTCGCTATGACATATATAGAAACACTGATAGATAGAAATGTTTTCAACACTTTGAAATACAATCTAGTTTCAAAAGGGTATTCATATAAAAAATTATTTTGGCTTACTGGTGTTTTGGCATTTTTTATTAGTCCAGTTGCCGATAACTTAACTACAGCTCTCATACTTTCAACAGTTCTTATAACTATAGAGCGTGATAATAAAAGTTTTTTAGTTCCTGGAGCTATTAATATAGTAGTTGCAGCAAATGCTGGAGGAGCGTGGAGTCCTTTTGGAGATATAACAACATTGATGGCTTGGACAGCAGAAAAAGGAGCATTTTTTGATTTCTTTTATCTATTTCCAGCATCTAT
This sequence comes from uncultured Sulfurospirillum sp., assembly GCA_964537565.1. Taxonomy (GTDB): domain Bacteria; phylum Campylobacterota; class Campylobacteria; order Campylobacterales; family Sulfurospirillaceae; genus Sulfurospirillum_A. Next base: position 5,789 of record CAZIAJ010000039.1, on the reverse strand, counting down.
AGTAGGTTGGATAGCTACGGGATTTTTACTATCTATGTTTGTTCCACAAGGCATGCCTCATTTTGATGCAAAAACAGCAGAAAAAGAGGAGATATATGAAGGTGGAAGAGTTGTAATGTTTTTAGGAGTATTTACAATTGTTTCTGCAGTTTTATCTCATCAACTTTTTCATTTACCAGCTATGTGGGGTATGGTATTTGGTTTGTCTTTACTTAAAATGTACTCTTATAAGTTAAAAAAAGTAAATAAAACGGAGTTGAATGTATTTGGTTTTATTAGTAAAATAGAACATGATACACTTCTCTTCTTTTTTGGTATTTTAGCTGCTGTTGGTGGTTTACACTTTTTAGGCTACCTAGATATGGCTGCAAAATTATATGAAACTGCTGGACCAACAGTAGTAAATATTGGGGTAGGTTTTCTTTCTGCTATAGTAGATAATGTACCTGTTATGAGTGCAGTTTTAAAGTCCAATCCGACTATGGGAGTAGATCAATGGTTATTAGTAACTCTTACAGCAGGAATAGGTGGAAGTTTAATCAGTTTTGGTAGTGCAGCTGGAGTTGGTGTAATGGGTAAACTTAGAGGAGTATATACTTTTTCTGCACATATGAAATACTCTTGGGCTATACTTGTTGGATATATACTCTCTTTAATAGTCTGGTATATACAGTTTGAGATTATGGGACTTTATTGATAAATATTTATATACAGTAGATTTTTATGCAATCTACTGTATAATTCGCGAAAAATTAAGGAATTATATTGAAAACAAACGTTCCAATTGTAGTATTAGATTTTGGCTCACAATACACACAACTAATAGCAAGAAAATTAAGAGAGAGTGGTGTTTATTGTGAAATAGTTCCATTTCGTGAGAGTATTGAAGATATAAAAAAGAGAAATCCTCAAGGAATTATCCTTAGTGGAGGACCAGCTTCAGTTTATGCTAAAGATGCCTATCATCCTTCACAAGAGATTTATGAACTAGGACTTCCAATTCTTGGTATTTGTTATGGTATGCAACTAATCAATCAACATTTTGGAGGAAGTGTAGTTCCTGCAACTCATCAGGAGTATGGAAAAGCAGAACTTAGTTTTGAAAGTGATCATAAGATTTTTAAAGATACAAAATGTGGTCAGATTGTATGGATGAGTCATGGTGATAAAGTAGAAAAGTTAGCTGACGGATTTGAAAAAATAGCTTTTAGTGAAAACTCACCTTATGCAGCAGTTGCAGATGAAAAACGCGATATCTATGCCTTTCAATTTCACCCAGAAGTTTATCATTCACAAGAAGGAACAAAGTTACTTAAAAATTTTGCAAAATATATTTGTGGTTGTGAAAGCACTTGGAATATGGGCTCATTTGCTAAAGAGAAAATAGAAGCTATAAGAAAACAGGTTGGTGATAAAAAAGTACTTTGTGGGGTGAGTGGTGGAGTTGACAGCTCTGTTGTAGCTGCACTTTTACATGAAGCTATAGGTGATCAATTAGTACCAGTTTTTGTAGACAATGGACTTTTACGTGCTAATGAGAGAAAACAAGTAGAAGCTATGTTCAAAACAAGAGTAGGAGCTGATCTTATTACTGTAGATGCTAGTGAAGAGTTTTTAACAAAGCTAAAAGGTGTAACTGACCCTGAACAAAAGAGAAAAATAATCGGCGAAACTTTTATTAAAGTATTTGATAGAGAAGCAAAAAAACATGATGGTATTGAGTTTTTAGCTCAAGGTACACTATATACTGATGTTATAGAGTCAGTCTCTGTAAAAGGGCCATCAAAAACGATAAAATCTCATCACAATGTTGGTGGACTTCCTGATTGGATGACGTTTGAACTTGTTGAGCCTCTAAATGAAATATTTAAAGATGAAGTTAGGAAACTTGGACTTGAATTAGGACTTCCAAAAGACATGATAGGTCGTCACCCTTTTCCTGGACCAGGACTTGGTATACGAATTATGGGTGAAGTAAACTATGATGATTTAGAACTATTGCGAAAAGCAGATACTATTATGCTTGAAGAGCTGCGCTCAACTGGATATTATGATAAAACTTGGCAGGCATTTACAGTATTGTTAAATGTGAAAAGTGTTGGTGTTATGGGTGATAATAGAACTTATGATAATACAGCTTGTATACGTATAGTAGAAGCAACAGATGGAATGACAGCAACTTTTGCTCATATACCGCATAAAATACTAGAAAATATGAGTAGAAGAATTATAAATGAAGTTGATGGCATAAATAGAGTAGTATATGATATTAGCTCTAAGCCTCCTGCTACAATAGAGTGGGAATAAAAAATTGAGTATTTACCTCCTAAGTGATTCATTTCATGAGGGGGTAGTGAACTTACCACAAATCAAGGTGACATACAGAGATATAAATCTTGATTTATCCTCTTATAATGCGTTGATTTTTAGCTCTAAAAATGGTGTAAAAGCAATAGATACCATTAATAAAGATTGGAAAAATATACCATCTTATGCTATAGGAAATCCAACTGCAAATGAGATACTAAAACTTGGTGGAATAGTAGATTTTATAGCTACTTCATCATATGGAGATGAGTTTGCACAAGAGTTGATATCAAAATTAAAAGATAAAAAAGTTCTTTTTTTAAGAGCAAAAAAAGTACTTTCAGATTTAGAAAATATATTAATATATAGCGGAGTAAATTTAAAATCTGAAGTAGTTTATGAGACTTCATGTAGAGATAAAAAACCTCTACATGTAAAGAGTAAAAATAGTGTTTTTATCTTTACTTCACCATCTACTGTTGATTGTTTTTTTAATCAATATAAGTGGAAAGATAGTTATATTGCAGTTTGTATAGGCAATGTTACAGCAAAGGCTTTTCCTCATACTATTTCTCCATATATATGTAAAATTCAAACAATAGCAGCTTGTATAGAACTTGCTAAAACATTAATTAAGCAAAATTAACCTATAATATCAATATAGCCTGGGTGAAGCGACGACCGTATTAATGAGGGTCCAACAGATTGTATTTGTGGAACGTGTATCTTCTTGGTGTGTCTATGGTTTTGTTTGAGTTTTGAAAAAAATGAGAAATTGTAGCCTAAAAAGAAGGTTAGTTCTACACCGTTGGCTTTTTATGGGCCGCAACGTAAACGGAACGCCCACTCGGGTTTTATATATGGTTAGTTTAAAAGGTTTTTGATGGATATATTGGTTATTGGTAGTGGCGGACGTGAGTATTCTATAGGTCTTGCTTTAAGTAAGGATGAAAATGTAGATAAATTATACTTTGCCCCAGGAAATGGTGCAACAAGTAGATTTGGTGAAAATATATCAATTAAAGATTTTGAAAAACTTGCAGAATTTGTAAAAGAAAAAAAGATAGAATTGACTATAGTTGGACCAGAAGCTCCTCTGGTTGATGGGATTGTAGATGTTTTTAAATCACATAATTTAAATGTATTTGGTTCTTCAAAAGCGGCTTCTCAACTAGAGGGCTCAAAAATATTTATGAAAAATTTTTTAGCAAGAAATAGTATCCCTACAGCATCTTATATAGAGACAACAGAGTTAAAAAAAGCAAATGATTTTATAGATTCACTTCAAACGCCAATAGTAGTAAAAGCAGATGGACTTTGTGCTGGTAAAGGTGTGATTATAGCTGCAAGCCATAGTGAAGCAAAAGAAGCAGCAAAAGATATGTTAAGTGGTGAGAGTTTTGGCAAAGCAGGGACTTCAATAGTAGTTGAAGAATTTTTAGATGGATATGAGTTATCTGTTTTTGCAATTTGCGATGGAGATAATTATAAAATACTTCCTGCCGCTCAAGATCATAAGAGACTCTTAGATGGTGATAAGGGACCAAATACTGGTGGTATGGGTGCTTATGCTCCAACACCACTTATAAATGATGAACTCTATACTAAGATAAATGAAAGAGTAGTTGAGCCCACTTTAAAAGGTATGAGAGATGAAGGGTACCCTTTTGAAGGAGTACTTTTTATAGGGATTATGGTAGTTAATAACGAACCTATAGTACTTGAATATAATGTTCGTTTTGGAGACCCTGAGTGTGAAATTCTTATGCCACTTATAAAATCACCAGTAAGTGAGCTATTTTATAAAGCAGCAACAAAAAATTTAAAAAATTTAAATATTGAATTAAGTGATGAGTATGCTGTTTGTGTTGTGATGGCAAGTGAAAATTATCCATATAAAAGTTCAAAACCTGCTGAAATTCTTATAGATGATTCGGTTGATGAAGAGATTTCTAATAACACACATATATCTTATGCTGGAGTTACTTTTGAAGATGGTAAACTTTATGCAACTGGTGGTAGAGTTCTTCTTTGTGTTGGACTTGGGAGTAGTATAAAAGAGGCAAGAGATAGGGCATATGCAAGATGTGGTGATGTACATTTTGTAGGAAAAAAACTTAGAACAGATATAGCGTATCAGGCATTAAGGAAAGAGTCTTAATGACAGAAGCAGAGATAATAGAAAAATTTGAGAGAGAAAATATAACTCTTGCTTCATTACCAAAGAGATTTTTTGCATATCTAATAGATGAGATACTTGTTTCATTTTTGTTTATTATGATTTATCTTAGTTCGATAGAAAAGAGCTCAAACGTTGAAGAGACTATAAATATGATAAATGGATTAGTTTTTTATATAATGATTTTAAAAGTAATTTACCAATCTTTTTTTGTATGGATGTATGGTGCAACACTCGGTAAGATTTTCATGAAGATAAGAGTTGTTTCTATTGATGATTTGGAGAATCCAACTCTTGTTTATGCTGTCAATAGAGCTACAGTAAGAATATTAAGTGAATCTGCTTTTTATCTTGGTTTTCTTTGGGCATTGACTAATCCTAAAAAAGAGACATGGCAAGATAAGATGGGTCATACATTGGTTGTAAATGCTTTTTAGATTATTTTTTCTTATAAGTTTGGTTACAGGATTTGTATATGCTAAAGAGCAGATACAAAAAGTAGAGATTTTAGCAAAAACATTAGATAAAAATGGAACTATTGTTCATGCAAAAGATGATGTTGTTTTATATAGTAATAAATATATCATTACTTCTGATGAAGCTTATTATGATTACAATACTAGTGATTTAGAGCTTATTGGTAATATTACGATTATGGAAGGAGCAACATTTTCAACTAGAAGTGGTTATGCAAAAATAAATATGAATAATGATGATGGTACTTTAACACCAATGTTTGCATATACTGGTGAATCAAAGATATGGTTAAAGTGTAATAATGCAGAGTTTGATGCAAGATATTATCTTACAAAAAAATCAATTTTATCAAGTTGTAATGTACAAAACCCAGATTGGAAAATAGGATTTACTTCTGGTGAATATGATAGACAAGAGCAGTTTATGCATACATATAACGCACTTTTTTATGTAGCAGATGTACCTATTTTTTATCTTCCTTATTTTTCATTTCCAACAGATAGAACAAGACGAACTGGACTTTTACGTCCAGAATTTTCTTTTGGTAGTGATGAAGGTTTTTATTATTTACAACCTATATATTTTGCCCCACAAACAAACTGGGATTTTCAGCTTAATCCACAAATAAGAACTAATAGAGGAGCAGGAATTCATGGTATTTTACGGTTTGCAGACTCTCCTTATTCTTATGGTGAAATCTCTTTAGGGCATTTTGAAGAGAAGAGCTCTTATATAAAAGAGAATGATTTGAAAAATAATAAACACTATGGTTATTCTATTATGTATGAAAGAAGTAAACTTTTTAGTGAATATTTTGGTAAAAATG
>CAZIAJ010000038.1:9142-11306 GCA_964537565.1 uncultured Sulfurospirillum sp. | reverse complement strand
ATAAAGTTTCAGTATATATCACTTATTGTTGCACTTATCATAATCTTGTTTTCTTATATACTTTCACGTGAGATAGTAAATCATATAAATGATTTTGTTAAAAGAACAAAAGAGCTAGAGAGTGATGATATCAATAGCCTTAACCATAGACACATAAGAGTAGATGAAGAGAGTGAAGATGAACTTATAGAAGCCTCTAACTACCTTTCTGGATTTGTTAAAAAAGTAAATGTTGCTATGAGTCACTCTGAAGATGCTATAAAACAAGCAGAGTCGGCAGTTCATGAGCTTCAGCATTTAGCAGATAATGTGGAAGATGCATTGCAAGATTTAAAAATAGATAAGAAAGAAAAAGCTAATTTTGATAAAAAAGTAAATGCTACTGAAGATATAGCAATAGAATCAGCAGAAAATCTTATACATGTAAGAAAAATGTTAGAAAAACTAAAATCAAATCTCAACACTATGGTAGAAAATTCACAAAAGTTAGATTGATTTTTCAAAAAAACCATTTTTTGACATAAGTCATAGCTATGTCACAATCATGACAGCTATAATTATCCTGTAACCTAAAATGGGTATTTGAATATGCCCCAAATCAGGAGGTATCTATATGTCGCTTTCAAGAAGAGACTTTCTTAAGACAACAGCAGCAGCAAGTGCAGCAGCAGCAGTGGGAATAGCAGTACCACAAGAGGCTAAAGCAGCAGCAGCGCAGGCTGAGTCAGGATGGAGATGGGACAAGGCCGCTTGTCGTTTTTGTGGTACCGGTTGTGGTATTATGCTTGCTACAAAAGGCGGAAAAATTGTCGCAGTAAAAGGTGATCCGGCAGCTCCGGTCAATCGTGGACTTAACTGTATCAAAGGCTACTTTAATGCTAAAATCATGTATGGAGCGGATCGTTTAAAACAACCACTACTTCGTGTAGGAGCAGATGGTAAGTTTGATAAGCATGGTAAGTTTCAACCAGTTAGCTGGAAAAGAGCATTTGATGAGATGGAAGTCAATATCAAAAAAGCACTTAAGGCTAGTGGACCAGAAGGTGTTGGTGTATTTGCTTCAGGACAGTATACTGTCATGGAAGGATATGCAGCTCAAAAGATGATGAAAGGTGGATTCCGTTCAAACGCAATCGATCCAAATGCTCGTCACTGTATGGCTAGTGCCGTTGTTGGTTTTTACCAAACATTCGGCATAGATGAGCCAAGTGGTTGTTATGATGATATCGAGTTAACAGATACTATCATTACTTGGGGAGCAAATATGGCTGAGATGCATCCGATTCTTTGGTCGCGTGTGTCTGATAGAAAACTATCAAATCCAGATAAAGTCCAAGTAGTAAATATCTCTACTTATAGACACAGATGTTCAGACCTTGCAGATATGGAGATAATTTTTTCTCCAAATACTGACCTTGCTCTTTGGAACTATGTGGCTCGTGAGATTGTTTATAACTATCCAGAAGCAATTGATTGGGATTTTGTAAAAGAGCATATTGTTTTTGCATCACAACCAGTCAATATTGGTTATGGTCTAAGAAGAGCTGGAGAAAAATCACTTTTACCAGTTCGTGAAGATGGTAGTGCTGGTAAGTACTCAGCTAAAGAGATGGAAACAATTAATCACGAGATGAGTAAAGTTGTATCTGAAAAAGAGGGTCCTGCATTAGAGCCATTTGGTTATAAAGCTGGAGATAAAATGGATATGAAACCAGCTGGATTAAAACACTGGGAAATTTCATTTGAAGAGTATAAAAAATTCTTAGCCCCTTATACGCTTGACTATGTAGCTAAAATATCTAAAGGTAATCCTGAAGAGTCAATAGATAGCTTCAAGAAAAAACTTAAAACATTAGCTAAACTTTATGTTGAGAAAAATAGAAAAGTAGTATCTTTTTGGACTATGGGTATGAATCAACATACACGTGGTACTTGGGTAAATACTTTAGCTTATAATGTTCACTTTTTACTTGGGAAACAAGCTAAGCCAGGTAGCGGTGCATTTTCTCTTACAGGACAACCAAGTGCATGTGGAACAGCTAGAGAAGTTGGAACATTTTGTCACAGACTACCAGCTGATATGATGGTAAAAAGTGGTAAGCATAGAAAAATAGTTGAAAATAGTTGGAAGATTCCTGAGGGAACTCTAAATCCAGTTGGAAAT
>CAZIAJ010000038.1:0-9042 GCA_964537565.1 uncultured Sulfurospirillum sp. | reverse complement strand
AATAGTTGAAAATAGTTGGAAGATTCCTGAGGGAACTCTAAATCCAGTTGGAAATCAACATATTATGAAGATTCACAGAGATATTGAAGATGGTGTAATAAAATTTGCATGGGTAAATGTATGTAATCCATATCAAGATAGTGCAAGTGCAAATCACTGGATAAAAGCAGCTAGAAAGATGGATAACTTTATCGTTTGTAGTGATGGTTATCCAGGAATTTCTGCAAAAGTAGCAGACCTTATCTTGCCATCAGCAATGATATATGAGAAGTGGGGAGCTTACGGTAATGCAGAGCGTCGTACTCAGCACTGGAGACAACAAGTTATTCCAGTAGGTGATGCGATGAGTGATACATGGCAATGGGTAGAGCTTTCAAAGAGATTTACTGTTAAAGATGTTTGGGGAGAGCAACCACTTCGTGGTAATAAAAAACTTCCAAATGTTATAGGTAAAGCAAAAGCAATGGGATATAACGAAGATACTACGATGTATGAAATCCTTTTTGCAAATGAGAGAGCAAAATCTTATAAAATAGATATGAATGATCCAATACAAGCAGGATATGATAACTCTGAGTGTAATGGTGATAGCAGAAATGTTATAGGCTCAGATGGTAAGGTATTTGAAGGGTATAAATTCTTTATTCACAAGTATCTATTTGAAGAGTATGCAAACTTTGGTCGTGGTCATGCTCATGACTTGGCAGATTTTGATACTTACCATAGAGTAAGAGGATTAAAATGGCCAGTTGTAGATGGTAAAGAGACTCAATGGAGATTTAACACTAAGTATGATCCGTATGCAAAAAAAGCAAATCCAAATAGTGATTTTGCGTTTTATGGACCACTTGCAAAAGCATTGGCTCAAGGGGATTTAACAGGTATTAAAGATAAGACTAAAAAAGGTCTTAAAAATAAAGCGAAAATTTTTGCAAGACCATATATGGATCCTCCAGAGATGCCAGATAGTAAGTATGATACTTGGATGTGTACAGGACGTGTTCTTGAACACTGGCATAGTGGAACGATGACTATGCGTGTTCCTGAGTTATATCGTGCAGTTCCTGAAGCTTTATGTTATATGAACCCAGGTGATGCAAAAACTAAAGGATTTAAACAAGGTGAACTTGTTTGGGTTGAATCACGTCGTGGTAAAGTAAGAGCAAGAGTTGAGACTAGAGGAAGAAATAGAGTTCCAAGAGGACTAATTTTTGTTCCTTGGTTTGATGAGAAAGTGTTTATCAACAAAGTTTGTCTAGATGCTACTTGTCCTATGTCAAAGCAAACAGACTATAAAAAATGTGCTGTTAAGCTTTACAAAGCATAATAGAGGAAAGGGATTGTTTTGAGCAATCTTAATTCAAAAAAACCAGTCATTACTGAAAGAAGAAGATTTCTTTCTACAATGGCTCAAAGTGTTGGTTTATCGGCATTAGGTGGAATGATTTGGACCGGTTACATAGAGGAAGCAAAGTCAGCACCACTGATTTTGCGCCCTCCTGGTGCAAAAAATGAAACTGATTTTTTACGTATGTGTATCAAGTGTGGACAGTGTGCTGAAGCATGTCCGTTTGATACTTTGCGTATGGCAAAACCTGGAGATAATAAACCTATGGGTACACCGTACTTCATACCAAGGGATGTAGCATGTTATATGTGTACAGATATACCTTGTGTTCCTGTTTGTCCAACAGGTGCTTTAGATGAGGAAAGTGTATCAACTGTAGTAGAAGGTGAAAAAGTTTTAGATATTAATAAGTCTAAAATGGGAGTTGCCGTTATCGACGAAGAGTCTTGTATAGCTTATTGGGGAATACAGTGTGATGCTTGTTATCGAGCTTGTCCTTTGATGGATGAGGCAATTAGTCTTGATTATAGAAGGAATGAGAGAACAGGTAAACATGCATTGTTGATACCAAAAGTAAATAGTGATATTTGTACAGGATGTGGTTTATGTGAGCATGCTTGTGTAACGCAAAAAGCAGCTATTTTTGTACTTCCTCATGAGATTGCTCAAGGCAAAATTGGAGGGCATTACATTAAAGGCTGGGAAAAAAATGATGAACAACGTCTGAAAGATGTTTCTACAGATGTTACGACTCGAACAAAAAGAAGTGAACTTGCTCCGCAAGATTACTTAAATACTGATGAGGTACTGTTTGATGACTAATATTCTAAAAAAATATCGTTTTTTGATGTTACGTAGAGTTAGCCAGATTGGTATTTTAGTTTTGTATTTTAGCGCTAATGCATATGGGTTTAAAGTTTTAACAGGAACTTTAAGTTCATCTATGCTTTTTAGTACTATTCCTCTTTCTGATCCATTTGCAGTAATGCAAATGTTTGCAGCAGGAGCCGTACTGGGAGCAGATGTTTTAGTAGGTGCTTTGATAGTATTACTATTTTATGCAAGTGTTGGTGGACGTGCATTTTGTTCTTGGGTTTGTCCGATAAATATGGTAACAGATTTGGCAAATTGGTTAAGAAGAGTTTTTCTTCTTGATAAGACAGAGAAAAAAGTTTGGCTTGGTCGTAGTGTTAGATATAAAGTTCTTATTCTTGCACTTATTTTGTCAGCTTTTACAGGTGTTGCTGCTTTTGAAATTGTCTCACCAATTTCTATATTACATCGTGGTATAGTATTTGGTATGGGCATGGGAGGAGCTGCGGTACTTTCAATCTTTTTATTTGACCTGTTTGCGGTTAAAAATGGTTGGTGTGGGCATATATGTCCATTGGGTGGATTTTATTCTGTTGTTTCAAAGTTTAGCATTATTAGAGTAAAACATAATCAACCAAATTGTACTCTTTGCATGAAGTGTAAAGATGTATGTCCTGAAAAACAGATTCTATCTCTTATAGGTAAGAGTAGTGGAGATGTTAGTTCAGGAGAATGTACCAATTGTGGTAGATGTATCGAAGTCTGTGATGACGATGCTTTATCATTTGGTATTAGAAATTATATTAATAAAAACGGATAGGAGACATATGATGTTTAGTAAAAAGACACTTATAGCTGCTGCGGCATTAACGGCTATCATTGCAACAGGTTGTGCTATGAGTAGCAGTGTTAGTGAAGAATCGCTAGGGCTAAGAAAGACTGATTTATATACAGAAAATACAACTGTACCAGATGCAACTTCTTATAGTAAGGCTGCTGCTGGCGAAGCAAAAGTATATGATCGTGCATTTGAAAATGCACCACCAATGATACCTCATAGTGTTGAAGGCTTGTTGCCAATAACAAGAAACAACAATTCATGTTTAGGTTGTCATGATCCTGCAGTTGCTCCTTCAGTAGGTGCTACTCCAGTTCCAAAATCGCATACATTTGATATGAGAAGTCAAACAGCTCTTACCACTGTTTCAAATGCAAGATACAACTGTTCTCAGTGTCATGCACCTCAATCAAACAATGCACCTTTGGTAGAAAATACTTTTAAACCAGATTTTAGAGCAAAAGATGGTATGAAGAGTTCTAACTTACTAGATAATCTCAACGAGGGTGTTCAGTAAGAATGGGTGATACAAGCAAAAGGGAGGGTTTTTCCTCCCTTGCTTCTCGTTTTAAAAAAAATAGAGATTTAAAACCTTTACATGTAAGACCACCTTACAATGAAGATAAATCTTTTTTTAAACTATGTTTAGAGTGTGAAACGAAGCCTTGTGTTGATATTTGCGAAGAGAATATTATAAAACTTGATGGAGATAAAATTCCTTTTTTGAGTTTTAAAAAGGGTGGATGTACTTTTTGTGAAGAGTGTGCTAATATATGTCCAAGTGAAGTACTAGTTTTAAATAATCGACACAATATAAAAGCTAAATTTAGCATAGATATAAATGCTTGTTTAGCGTGGAATAATGTTATGTGTAGTAGCTGTAGAGATGTCTGTAATGAGAGTGCGATAAACTTTTTTGGAGTCTTTAGACCTACTATAGATATGGAAGTGTGTACAGGGTGTGGATTTTGTTATGGAGTGTGTCCACCATATGCTGTAAAATATGAAGCAATTCAGGAGAAGTTATGAAATGGTTAATCTCAATCTTATTTTTTGTGTTTAGTGTTCAAGCACAAACTAATATTAAACCATATGATTTTATAAAAGCTAGTGGCAATGTTATTGATATTGTTATTTATGATGATATGCTTGTTGCTAGTACAGATAAAGGTACTATAGAGTCGTATGACATAGAAACAAAAAATCGACTTATGCAAGTAAAGTTTCCTATGATAAAAGATTTTATGGGAGATGATATATATCCAAAAGTATTTTCAACTGATTATCTTAAAATTTCAAAAAAATATTTAGCTGTTGTTCAAGCACATAGTGGATATAGAGAACTTTTTATTATCAAAGATGGTAAAAAAATAAGATTAATTAGTTCAAAAGATAAACACTTTATATCAAAAGCAAAGTTTGTAGATGAAAATCGTATAATGATTGCTCTATTGAGTAATGAGTTTATACTATATGATATAAAAGATAGAAAAGAGATATATAGAGTGCATGTAAGCTACTCTCACTTTTCAGATTTTATGTTGAGTGAAGATAAGAGTACCTTAGTTGGTAGTTCAGAGTCTGGAGAAATAACGGTTTTAAATGTTGAAGATGGCAAAATAATCAAAGTATTAAAGGGTGGAAATGTCGATAATGTATATAAAGTCGATATTAAAAACTCAAAAGTTTTAGCAGCTGGACAAGATAGAAGAGCTATTGTATATGATTTAGATACGGGAAGTTATAGCAGACATGATGGGCATTTTCTTATTTATGCTGGAGCACTTAGTCCTAGTGCAAAAAAAGCTGCATTTGCATTTACAGAAGATAATGATATTGTAATTTTTGATACGGTTTTAGATAAACAGCTATATACCTTAAAAGGACAAAAAAGTACACTAAATAGTATAGTATTTATAGGAGAAGATAAACTTGTAAGTGGTAGTGATGATGAGTTTATAATGTTATGGAAATTAAAATAAAGGGATAATAAAATGAAAATTACAGAAGTTAAACTTCATACTTTCTCAAAGAGAGTGATTGTTTTGCAACCGCTTTGCTTCACAAGAGTCGCAAGGAATTTTTACGGAACTATTTCTGCAAGAAGGGGGATATTAGTATGAATGTTTCAAGTATAGTAATTCAGGCAAGAAATGAGTATATTGAAGGGCTAGTGGAAGAGGTTAAAAATTGTGATTTTTGTGATTATCACTTTCATGATGCTTCTATAGGTAAGATTATAGTAACTGTAGAAGGTGAAGGTATAGAGCAAGAGATGGCAAATGTAAGAAAGATAGAGGCTCTAAATCATGTTATAAGTGCAGAGATGATGATGGCTTATAGTGAAGATGAACTTGATCTTGAGAGAGAAAAACTTGGTAAAAGTGATATAGTTCCTGATGTTCTTAAAAATGATGCAATAAGAGCTGAAGATATAACATATCATGGTGATTTAAAGAAAAAATTATAAGGATAGATTGATGTTATCTTCATACCATACTTTTGTAGAAACAATAGTTCCAAAACATGAGTTGATTATATCTAGGACAGATTTAGATGGTTATATAACTTATGCAAATGATATTTTTGCAAATATTTCAGGGTATACGGCATCTGAATTAGTAGGAAAACCTCACTCTATTGTTAGACATCCAGATATGCCAAAATCTATTTTTAAGACTCTATGGAATACAATTCAATCAGGTAAAATATGGCGTGGATATGTTAAAAACTTGAGAAAAGATGGCGGGTATTATTGGGTATATGCTGAAGTATCTGGCGTTTATAGAGATGGTGAGTTAGTAGAGTTTAAATCGCTTAGATCGCCTGTAGAAGAGAGTAAAAAAATAGAGTATCAAAATAGATATGATGACCAACGCAAAGAAGAAGGTAGTTGCAGGGTAGTTGCTTATATTTCAATAGAAAATTATGATAAATTAAAAAAGTTGTCAAATGAAGAAGAGATACCTGAAGAAAAAATTTTAGATTATATTCTTACAGACTCTCTTCTTTAGTTTATAAACCTAACATCTCTTTTTTTAAGCTATTTTGAGCTGGATTTTTTCCTATCCATATACCAAAAAGTGCTTTTTTAAACTCTAAGCTTTTTATAGTTTTTTTGAGTTTATTATTTTTATAAATATTAATACCACTTTGTGGAATATATAAGAAGTCATAAATATCGTTTTCTTTTATTTCTTCTCTAAAAACTGATAAAAAAGTTTCAATTTTTTCTTTGATAGGTTCAATATCTCCACTAGTCGCCTTGTCAAATCCTTCTCTAGTTCCATCTTCCATCTTTTGACTTGTTATTAAAGAAGAGACAATATGAAGTCTTATATTCATAGGCTCATCAGCATTTATGATTTGATTGAAATCTGAACTTCTCTTTTTTAGATATAGTCCAGCGACATATAAATCTATAAAAAACTTATCTCTCACTCCTTGTCCATTTAGGATAAGATTTATCCCATCTTGTTTAAATGATTTTTCTAAATCAACAGCATTTACTGTACTTATTGATAAGAAGATTAGTGTACATATTGTCAGTATCTTTTTTATGAAAGCATCCATACTCTTAAAGCCTTTCCTTTGATTTTTGATTTTTTTAACTTTTCAAACGTTTCTTGTGCAAATTTATTACTTATTGATACATAAGAGTCTTTTCTATTTATAGTTATTTTTCCTATCTCTTTTCCATCAAGTCCAAGCTCTTTTGTTAGCGCTCCTAGTATATCCCCAGCTCTTATTTTATCACGTTTTCCACCATCTATACAAAGAGTTGTCATTTTTGCTTTGTAAGAGCGCTCAGAATCTACATGTAAAGAGTTTATATCTTCAAGTTTAACATTTAAATAATCTTCATAACCTCTAAGAAAAGAGATAGCTAATCCCTCTTTATCCATTCGTCCTGTTCTTCCAATTCTGTGAGTATAAATCTCTTTACTTTTTGGCATATCATAGTTTATAACTAAATCTACGCTTGGTATATCCAATCCACGAGCAGCCACATCTGTAGCTATAAGAAATGTACAGCTTTTATGTGTAAATTCTAAAAGTGTTTCATCTCTATCAATCTGTTCTAGATCACTATGAAGACTAAGTGCATCATAATTTTTATGTTGTAATCTCTCTTCCACCTCTTTACATTTTACTTTTGTATTACAAAATATAATACAACTCTCTGGTTTAAAATGTTGTATTGCTTTTTGTATTCCTTCTTCAGAAAATTTGAAAAATCTCTCTTTTATACTTGACTCTTCTGCTTCAACTTCAACTTCTATTCTATCGTTTTGAATGGACTTACTAAATTCAAGAACCTTATCATCAAAAGTAGCAGAAAAAAGAAGGGTTTGTCTTTTTTTAGGAGTGAAGTTGATAATTTTTTCTATATCCTCAAAAAATCCCATATCTAGCATTCTATCTGCTTCATCTAAGACCAATGTTTTGATAAAGTCTAGGTTTAAAGACTCTTTTTCTAGTAGTGCTAGTACACGCCCAGGAGTTCCCACAACTATGTGAACTCCATGTTTCATAGATTGTATTTGCCCTCGCATTGGTGTTCCACCACAAAGAGTAAGTATTTTTGTATTTTCTACTGAGGAGGCAAGTCTACGTAACTCTTTTGCTACTTGGTCTGCTAACTCTCTTGTTGGAGTTAATATAATTGCACTTGTTTCATAACGTTTTTTTATGTCTAATTCTAGTATGAGAGGTATTCCAAAAGCAGCAGTTTTACCACTTCCTGTTTTTGCTTTTGCTAAAATATCTTGTTTTTTTAAGATAAGAGGTAGAGTTTTTTCTTGTATAGGTGTAGGGTTTTTATAACCTAAATTATTTAGGTTTTTTAATATAATCTCATTATTGATTAATTTATCAAAAGTCAAAATAAAGTTCCTTTTTGTTATTATAATGGATTATATCATAATTGAAAGAGTTATATGAGTAATTTTAAAAGTAGTTGTGCCTCTCGTTTGTTTGGAAAGTTTGCTTCAAAAGAGTTTTGTCCAGTTTTGCAAAACTTGATAAACAAAACATATGTGAAACTTATGAAAGTTGATTTAAGTGAGTGTGTAAGTAGTGAAAATTATAGTAATTTAAATGCTCTTTTTACAAGGTCTTTGAGAAAACCAAGAGAGTTTAGCTCGTCTAAAGATGAGTTTATATCTCCATGCGATGCATTTGTAAGTGAGTGTGGAAATATATCAGATGATAAAGCTTTACAGATAAAAGGAAACTCATATAGTGTAAAAAATCTATTAGGTTATTATATCCTTAAGAGAGAAAAGGATAGATTAGTAGATGGAAAATATTTAAATTTTTATTTATCTCCAAAAGATTATCATCGTTATCATGTTCCATTTGATATGAGAGTAAAAAAAGCAGTTCATATACCAGGAAAACTTTATCCTGTAAACTTTACATGGCTTAATAAAATTCCTGAACTTTTTATAGAGAATGAGAGAGTTATTTTGGAGTGTTATACAAAAGATGAAAAGCTTTTTTATATGGTTTTTGTAGGAGCTTTAAATGTGGGTAAAATGCAGTTTATATTTGACCATAACATTCAAACAAATGCAAAATCAGCCCAAGAAAAGCTTTATATGTATAACAATCTTTGGCTCAAAAAAGGTGATGAATTAGGTAGATTTGAGATGGGCTCAACTATAGTTATGTTCTTTGAAAAAGATATGGTAGAGTTATCGTGTCAAAAAAATAAAACAATAAGGTTTACAGATTTAATTGCAAAAAAGAGGTAATTTTGTTTTGAAAGAAGTGTTAAAAGAGATTTTTTCATTGGATTATACTAAGTTTCAAATAAAAGCATTGGTTAACAATGTTTTAGTTGGAACTGCAACAGTGAATATTTTTTCACCGATTATAGTATTGTCTGTTTTATGGAACCATTATGATAATCAAAAACTTGTAATCTGGTATATTTTTAGTTTTTTATTGGGCATCGTTAAAATGTTTGTTGGTACAAGATTAAAAAGGTATCTTCAAAAAAACGATGAGCAGAAAATTCGTTTTTATTTTATATTAT
>CAZIAJ010000037.1:0-11780 GCA_964537565.1 uncultured Sulfurospirillum sp. | reverse complement strand
AGCTTCTACATTTTAAAGGAGTTTCAAGAGAAAATTTTATCTATTATCTAAAGGAGTATGAGTTTAAATTTAACTATAATAATGAAAAACAAGAGAAAATTTTATGGGAGTTATGGTTGAAGAAGTAAACCGCTATAAAAGCGGCTTACTTTGTATTTATGATGCAGGAATTGCAGCCTCAACAAGCTTTGAAAACTTAACGCCTTTCAATCCACCAATTTTTTGAGCAAAGTCTTTAATTTCACTTACTGCACCTTCTATCATAATAGTTTCTAAACAATTATCATGATCAACATGAACATGAGTATTACACATAATTTTTATTTTTGCATCATGTTGAATAGTTAGAATTCTATCTACTAAATCATTTTGATTATGAGTATAAATCATAGTAAGAACACCAATAACTTGTGTATTGTCTTCTTTCCAACTATCTTTTACAATTCTTTCACGAATCAAATCTCGAGTATATTCACTTCGTGAAGCATACCCTTGCTCATTTACTTTTTTATCCAACTCAACTAAAAGTTTTTCAGGTAGTGATACACTGAATCTTATAACATTATTATCCATACGTAATCCTTTATTATTATTTCCGCAGGCTAAGTTTAATACTATTTTACTTAAATATAAGTAAGATAAAATATTAATTTCTTCTATAAAGTATGCTTATAAGTTGTCCTATTGCGATTGAGCCATCATTTATTGGTAACTTATTTTGAAAGAGTATATTATTATCTTTTTTGATGATATTTTCAAGGAGTGTTCTATTTTGAAAAACACCTCCACTAAGAAGAGTTTTTAATCCATATTTTTGTGATATATTTAAAACTATATTGACTAAAGAATTGATAAATTTTGAAGCTATTAAAGATGGTTCTTTGTCCTCAATCATCTCTTTTATTATATGTTTATACCTTACTGTTTCACCATCTAAATAGATACTATATGATTCTTTTATATTTTCATCATAGAGTGATTCTAGGATAAGTCCACTTTCTCCATCATAACTTACTTTACTGCAAACTCCTGCTATAACTGCTACCATATCAAAAAGTCTACCAACAGCTGAGCATTTTGGAGAGTTCAACTCTTTTTTATGCATTTGCTTTAAAAGATTTAACTCTTTTTCACTAAAGGTAGCAAAAAAATCACTATAAATCTCATCTTCTTTACAATCAAGTATCATACTAAGTGCTATTCGTTTTATATCTTTTATACTAGCATCACTACCTAAAAGTAAAAATGGCTCAAAAAAAGCAACCCTTTCATATCTACTTCTATCACAAACAAAAAATTCTCCACCCCAAATAGTACCATCGTCACCATAACCTGTCCCATCCCAAGTAACACCTAAAACTTTTTCATATATATCATGTTCAAACATACAACTGAGTATATGAGCATAATGGTGTTGGACTTGCTCGTAAGAAATACTCTGTTTTTGTGTCCATTTTGTAGTTTCATAAAGTGGATGTTTATCACAAACTATTAAATCTGGCTCAAAGTTATAAAACTTTTTAAATGTTTCTAATGTTCTATAAAATGCTTCAATGGTTGAAATATTATCTAAATCTCCTATATACGGACTCAATATAATTTGATTATTTATAAATATTGCAATTGCATTTTTTTGATGAGCTCCAACTGCTAGTATCTGTCTTACTTCTTGTGTTTCAACTCTCATACTTATAGGTGTAATTCCTCTTGATGCTCTCATCATCAAATCTTTGTTACCAATAACTTGTAGAACACTATCATCATTACTATTGATAATGTCACGATTATAATCAAGATAATACTCAATAGTTCCATCAAGTTTTGACTTTAAATCTTCTTTGTTTGTTATGATTGGCTCACCTGCTATATTTGCACTTGTTGCAATAATAGGATTTTGTAAATTATCTAAAAGCTTTGTATGTAAAGGTGTATAAGCTAAAAAAACTCCCAATCTATCTATAAAAGGGGCGATAAATGAACTTAAACTATTTGTTTTTGTTTTTAATAACACTATTGGTCTCTCATTTGATAGTACCCTACTCTTCTCATAAAAGCTTAATTTACACATAGATTCTATCTCTTCTATCGATTTAAACATAACTGCAAATGGTTTTGAGGGTCTATTTTTTTTAACTCTAAGGATTTTTATAGTGTTATCATTGGTTGCATCACATATAAGATGAAAACCACCCATGCCTTTCATAGCAACAATATGGCCTTTTTTGATAAAAGTAGCCAAGTTTTCAATAGCTTCTTGGTTTCTAGAAAGTACTTTGCCACTCATATCTTTTAAACTTAAAGTTGGTCCACATTTTTCACAGCTTATTGGTTGAGCATGATATCTTCTATTGGAAGGATTATCATACTCATCTTGACACTCTTTACACATTTTAAACGATTTCATTGAAGTATTTGGTCTGTCATAAGGAACTGTTTTTACAATGGAGTATCTTGGTCCACAGTTTGTACAGTTTATAAAAAAATAATTATAGCGTCTGTTTTTTTTATCTCTCATTTCACTTAAACAATCACTACACATAGCAAAATCTGGAGATACTAAAGAGTATTTTGAATTTTTATTTTGGCTTTTAGCTATAGTAAATGATTCAAAATTCTCAATTGGAAATTCTACTTTTTCTATTTTATCTACTCTTGCTAAAATAGGAAGGTTATCATAAAAGTCTTTTTCAAAACTTTTAATATCTTCCTTATAACCTTCTAGTGAAATTTTGACTCCTGTAGAATCATTTAGAACAAATCCTTTAAGAGAATATTTTAGTGCTAAAACATAGACAAATGGTCTAAATCCAACACCTTGCACTATCCCTTCTACACTATACCTAAAATGTTTAATTATCAATTGGTAATTCTCTATTAAAACAGATATATGAATTTACTGTAATATTTTTACAAGTTATTTCAGTAAACTTTTTTATACTAAACATAGCTCCACAAAGAAGAATTTTTTCACTTGAAAGATTCTCATTACAAGAATCAGATGTATCTGATAAAAAGTAAGAAAGAGCTTCCATCATACCAAAACTAAGAATTATATCATCAGTTCCTGCAAGTTTGAAACTTATTGAACTCCGAATAAGTCTTATCATATCAAAATCAGATTTTATAGACTCTTTATCAATCAAAAGATAATCAACTCTAGGGCCTTTTTTACCACTAAAATCCTCTGCAAACTCTATTACTTTTTCACTTCCTTCTTCGATATTATCACTAAAACCAAGGATCACTGCTGCTATACCCCATATTGTATAGATATTGTTTGGTACATTTTGAGATATTTTACACTCTATTGCTTTTTCATATATATCTGGAAATTGTTGAATATAATTTTCTATAAGTTTTTTACCTATATCAGATTGTTTTATAATTTCAAATACCTCTTTTATATCATTGATTACTGGAAATTTAACCAAATCAAGCATACCAGTAGTTTGTGAATGATGCATAATCATATCATCATGAGTTTTACTCATATAAAAACAACTAACTTTTTCATCAAAAAGATTATGCTCTTGCATGATAGAAGCAAACTGTGCATGTCCATTACAATCAAACTTTTTTAAATTTTCTTTTAATAGAAGAGGACTATACCCATCTCCATTTACAATTAAAATTTCTCCATTTTCAAGTACACAAACTTCAATTTGAGGAAGTCTATTAAAAGTTCCATCTATGTTCAATGTATATTTACATGTAGGTTTTGTTTTATCAACTCTATATATAAAATCAATACCATCTTTATTGAGTTTATTACATATATTAAAAAGTAATAATTCATCAGGTAATTTTACCTTTACTATTTTTGTTGGTAAAATCTCTTTTGAACTATATAAGGAATTGACTCTTAATTTTATAGCTGGTTTTTCCAAACTTGCAAGTGCTTTAATCTCATTTTCTTTTATAACTACCATCTTTTCTACAACAGAAAGGTCAGTAGGTATAACTATAAAATCGTCTTCTTTAATATTTTCAATTTTTCCTATTGTATAAGAACCACTTGTTGAATCAATATGGACTTCTTCTCCACTTTTTATAATTTCAACAACTTTTTGATATAAATTATTGAAATTATCTACTTCTATAATAGAAGCACTCTTTTTTAACAAAACTCCTTTTGCATCAAATGTTGATATACCAACTTCATTATTGATTAATGGGTCAAAATTATTTTGTTTACATGTAGAAAATGTTTTAGGAGTAAATGGTAGACAAAGACTACACTCTTCTATACTCTTTAAATTATCTGGTATTATATCCACAACATTAACTGCTATTGATTTAAAAAATATAGACAGAGGAAGCCTTTCGCCTATAAAATCTGAAAAGCTTGTCAATTCTGACTCATTGCCTTCTACATATAAATTAACAATATTGTCAATTTTTCCTATTTTATAATAAATATTAAAGTCTTTACATACAGACTCAAGCATATTTTCTAAAAGTGCATTTTTTGAAATATAATTAAATTTAAAAGCTAATATCATTATATTTCATCTCTTTCACAAGCACTTTGAGCTACATCTTGTATATGCAAATTTGAGATTTTCTCACACTCAAATCCAAGTTCTGCCAAATGCTTAATAAAAGTATTTTCCATCAATACACTTCCTTTTATTACTGGTTCACTCATACATAGTGTTGTATCAGCAATCACCTCTGGTATAATACCAATAATCTTGGTAGGAGGGCGATCGCCTACCATATCCATCATCATAAGTGTTTGAAGCATCTCTACTTCATGAGCACTTCCTGCCCAAGATATAGAGTTTGGTACATTGTCAAAATCAAAAAAATAGACATCTCCTATCTCTCCACCATCTGCACTAACACAATCAAATATAATCACATAATCATACTCAACAATAATAGGAATAAGACGTTCTGCTAATGTACCACCATCTACAAAAGTGAGAGTATGTTCATCAGAAGTAAACTTATAATTTTTTTCGATAGTTCGGCACAAGTGTACGCCAACTCCTTCGTCAGCGCACACAACATTGCCTATACCTAAAGCTAAAATCTTCATTTTATCCTCTTAATGGTCATTTTTTTCAAACTTGTAACCACTGACGATTGAATCTATTGATCCCTCTTGACCCATAATTGAGTTAAAAATTGCCATATATATATGAACAGGAACAAAGATTAATATACCCCACATAAAGATATGATGGATTTCACGAACCATTGCTAATCCACCCATCATCACTTCTAGTGGGCGCATATAATCATACAGTAGACCACCTAATCCCTCATGATAAACATGAACGTATAGAACAAGTCCTGTAATACATACAACAAATACCATTGCATATAGACCAATATATGCTATAAATTGTAGTGGATTATAAGCTCCACGCAATTTTGGGTGCTCTCCTAAAAACAGATAGTATTTAATCTGTCCAAACCAAACTTTTGGACTTATAAAATCCAAAAATGATATTCTCTCTTTTATACTTATTCTATCAACTAAAAACAGATAAGTTTTAAATAGAGTAACTGCTATTAACACAAATCCTGCAATTTGGTGCCACATTCTAAATTTTGCATTTAAAAATAGTACTGGTTCATCTGATGATGCTGGTGCAACAAAGACATAAGCAAGATAAAAACCAGTCACTGTAAGAATAAATATTGCTATTACTCTAATCCAGTGTGTCCAGCGTAAACCAGCAGAAAATTCGTATTCAATCTTTCTTTTTGGCATTTAATTCTCCTTTTGTCTTATGCACTAGGATCTATTTTATAAGAACCCATCTCATTACCTTTTGCATCTATAACATGAACAGCACAAGCAATACAAGGATCAAAAGAGTGAATAACCCTTATAATCTCTAATGGCTGTGACAAATCAGCTATAGGCAATCCTATTAGAGCCTCTTCATAAGGTCCTCTAACTCCATTTGCATCTTTTGGACTAGCATTCCAAGTAGATGGAACAACTGCTTGATAATTTTCAACTACACCGTTTTTAACTCTAATCCAGTGTGAAAGAACACCACGAGGTACATGCCCTATATATCGACCCTTATACTCTTTTGTTTTATCAATTTTATATGTAGCACAAGTTGTATCATCTACTTTTAAATTCTCAATCAATGCATAAAATGCTTCTAAAGCATTATCAGCAATAACTTTTGCTTCAAGCATACGACATGCAGTACGTCCAAGAGTTGATGCAACCGCCGTTATAGGAAGTCCAGTATCTTTTAAAAATTGATTTACTACTTTAACAACACGTTTATTACCTTTTGCATAATTTATAACGATATTTGCTAAAGGTCCAACCTGTAGTGGTAGCCCATCGTAACGAGGAGCTTTTATCCAACTATATTTTTCATCTGTTTTGATTACTGGTGTTTCAACTTCTTCACCTTTATCATTGATGGTTTTTGCTGTTGTAAGTCCTGTATAATTAGGATCAGTTTCTCCATCATAGGGATGAAGTGGAGCATCATTTTTATACCAAGCATGAGTCGCTTCTTCTGTTATCTTACTTTCATCTAAATCTTGAATTTTAAATGGTTTACCATTAATAAGAGAAACAACATCTTTTGCCATCATAACACCACTTTCAAATAGATACTCATTATTTCCTATTGGGAACTCTTCATGTGTAAACAAGTTTGCAACACCAAGTCCAGCATTAACACTAGGCTCACCAGCATACATACTACCAGCCATAACAACATCTGGATAGTAACAGTTATTGATAAATTTTGCAACTTCTTGAAACTTAACTAAAAATTCACCTAAACGTGCAGGAGATTGAAGATCCATAATACAAGTAACACCACCAACTGTTAAACTTTGTGGATGAGGTTGTTTTGCACCAAAGATTGCCATCATTTGAGCTGCAGTTCTTTGAATCTCTAATGCTTTAAGGTAGTGTGAAACTGCAATCAAATTTTGCTCTGGAGTTAACTTATATGTAGTATGTCCCCAATATGCATTAGCAAATGGTCCAAGGTGACCTTTTTTAACAAACTCTGCTACCCTTTTTTGTACCATTTTCAAATGATCTTCACCAGTATACATTGGAGTATCTGTATATTTAAATGCATCTTTACTAGCTTTTGCAGGATCAGCACTTAAAGCTGAAACTACATCAACCCAATCAAGACCATGTAGATGATAAAAGTGAACAGGATGGTCATGCATAAAAAGAGCAGCATTCATAAGTGTTCTTACCAATTTTGCATTTAAAGGAATTTTAATACCCAGTGCATCTTCAGCAGCAACTATACCAGCTTTATAATGGGAGTATGTACATACACCACAAATTCTTTGAACAAAGAAACCAACATCTCTTGGGTCTCTTCCTTTTACAATATTTTCTAATCCTCTCCACAATGTTGATGAAGAGTATGCCTCTGTAACAACATTGTTGTCATCAACAATAACTTCAACTCTTAAGTGCCCTTCTATTCTAGTAATAGGGTCAACTACTATTCTTTTACTCATTTAATAATCCTTCTTAGCTTTCGTCACAGTTTTTTGGTGCACCCTTTACGGCCGCAATAGCTGCATGTGCTGCAATTCCAACTGCTGTTGCACTAAGTAGTGCTACACCAACTTTATCAGCAGTTTTATCTGCTCCTTCTCCATAAACAGTATGATATAATTTATCACCAAGAGGCTCTTCAAACGGTCCCATAGCATCCCAAAAATCTGGTTCACTACAACCAATACAACCATGACCTGCTTGAACTGGCCAAGAAGTGTGTTGATTAAATCTTTCTCTTGAGCAGTTATTAAAAGTGTACGGTCCTTTACAACCAACTTTGTAAAGACAATAACCTTTTTTAGCTCCTTCATCACCAAACTCTTGTACAAATTCACCAGCATCAAAATGCCCTCGTCTTTCACAAAGATCATGAATTCTAAGCCCATAAGCCCACTTTGGACGACTATAAGCATCTAATGCAGGAAGTGTACCAAAAAGGATATAGTGAAGTACATTACCAACTATATTTTTTGAACTTGGAGGACAACCTGGTACATTTATAACTGGTTTATCAGTTACTTTACTTAACCCTTTTGCCCCAGTAGGATTAGGATATGCAGCTTGAACACCACCAAAACTTGAACAAGTTCCGATTGCAAAAATAGCAGCAGCTGATTCGGCAGCTTCTTGAGCAATACTAAGACCAGTATTAGCATGTGGTCCAATCTTGAGATACATTCCATTGTCTTTTGTTGGAATACCTCCTTCTACCATTAGTATATATTTACCTTTATATTTCTCTATAGCATTTGACAAGTTATGTTCTGCTTGCCATCCTGCAGCAGCCATAAGTGTTTCATGATACTCTAGTGAAATATAATCAAATATAAGACTATCAATACCAGGTGCATCAGTTCTTAAAAGACTTTCACTACAGCCAGTACACTCAGCCATATGTAGCCATACTACTGGCAAACGATCTGTCAACTCAGCAGCTTGTGCCATAAGTGGTGTGAATGAAGAAGGGAGTGAAAGCATCGCTGTCATTCCAGCTGCCCATTTCATAAAATCACGGCGACTAATACCTTTTTCATCCATCAACTGTGCTATTGACATATCCTCTTTCATTGGTGCAAACTTCTTAAGCTCACCAAGTCTAGAGGAAATCTTTTGGTACAGTTTTGCTTGTTCCATTAGTTTCTCCTATGTTGTTTTTCTTCTCAAATCCATTCAAAATGAACGTTCATTTATTGAATGATTATTCATTTATTATTTTGGCATAAAAATTCAAATAGTAGCAATAATTTACTTTTTATTTATATAGAAAATGAATATATGAGAATATTTGTAACATTATAATGGGACAAAAAGAGTGTTTTTTTAAATTTTTATTAAATAAGGTAACTTCTAATTGACTGTTAAGTTATAAAAACATGACAATTTTATTGAGTTGTACAAACAGCACACACATCAAAAGCTTTAAAAACCAAATCTGCTTGAGAAACTGACTTGAGTCCCATTATAGCTTTTTGTGCAACAGCTGGTTCTTCTTTAGTTCCATTGCCAAGATTCCATACTGTTGGAGTAATAATATCATAGCTTGTAATCAATCCTCTTTTTATTTCAACCTTATGAATTAAAGATCCTCTAGCAGCTTCACAGAAACCTATACCTTTTGCATTAATCGAACTATATAGCACATTGGGAGTAATACAAGAATGCTCACTTAAATTTATATGTTCTAACAGTTTTTTTGATCTTTTAAGGAGATGTGCTATTTCACTTATCCTAGAAACAATTCTTGTAAGTACAGAATCTCTATTTTTTCTATGAAGATCTCTTATAAGCGGGTTTTTCAACATCATCATTCTTGCAATTGGTCCTGCTTCAAAATAACTATTTTTATACATTGCACTTTTAGAATAAGTATATCCACCTTCTTCAAAAAAGCTATTTTTTAAACTTTCACTAACATAATTAACATCTGCATTCATTACTCTTGTTATTACACATTTTTTAGGTTTTTTCCTACTATTACTATTGCCTAATGCTATAAATTTATCGTAACTTTTTCCTATATTAGATAATTTTTTGTTTACTATCACATCTACAATATTTTTTAAACTGCCTTTTGTCGTCATTATTTGTATTGATGAATCAAAAGAGATAAATTCATCTAACGAAACACCAAATATTTCATCTTCGGCAAAACTTATAACCCCTTCTAAATATCTCATAGCTTCGTATATATCTCCTTGTGTTGGATCACAAGTAACACCACCAACCATACAAAAAGAACCATGTGGCCACTGTCCTGTAAATATAGCCATAGCTTTTAGAATCTCAATACATGCTTTTTGAGCTTTTATCCACTCTTTTCCCTCAAAAGATTTTATATCTGTTTTATCATCATCATTAATCTCAAATATTTTTGGTAAAATAGAAAAATATAACCATTTAATATGATTTTGTATTTTTTCTGCATTAAGAGCAAACTCTCTTATCTGTTTTGCTTTTTTTGACAATTTCATATCTATACCCATTGAAATATAAGCATTTTCAATAGCATTTATGGATGCAATTATATGTGATGTATTACATATTCCACAAACTCTTGGCGTAATAGCAAGTGCATCTAAAAAAGGTCTTCCTTCCAAGATTTTTTCAATTCCACGAAAATTTAAAAATTTTATTTTAGCATAGTCTATTTTATTTTTTTGCCACTCTAGCTCTAATGTAGCTTCCCCTTCTATACGCTGAATTATCTCTTTAGTGATCTTCATCAAATAACCTTTTTTCTAATCTCTCTATTTTAAAACCTTTAGCAATACCAGCCAATGTATAATATGCTCTTTTACTTACTCCATATGGAGCATTTGGAAGTGACATGTGTTTTTGAGTTTCATAAAGTGCTTTTTTAGGAAAATCAAACTCTGTACAGCCTAAACATGCAGAGCCAACTCTTGTTTTACTACTTACTGAATTCCATAAAATTTTATTGCAGTTGGCATGAGTCATAGGACCTTGACAACCATGTTCATAAAAAAGACAACCCTCTTTAAGTCCATAGTCTTTACAATCAACTTTCCATTCAAAATACTCATTTCTTAAACATCCTTGGTGAACAAGATATGAATAAACTTCTTTTGGTCTTTTATACTCATCTAGATAAAGTTTATCTCCAAAATGCAATTTTAAAATAGTTTCAACAAACCATTTTGGATGCATAGGGCAACCTGATATATTTATTACTTTTGAGTTATTTTTCCAAAATCCACCTTCATTTTTACCACTAAAAAGAGCTCCATAAATCTGCTTCTCATCTTGAAGCCTAAAAATACCACCATAACTAGCACAACTACCAGCACAAATAATATGTTTTGCCTTTTTTGAAAGTGTATCAATCAACTCCTTAAAAGAGTATCCAAACCTACTTATAATAGCTTCATTTTTACTAAAAGCTCCCTCAATAACAAGAAAATCAATTTTTATATTTGCCTCAAGAATTTCATCTATAGTATAAGGAGTTTGTACTTGTGGATGATGTAGTATTTCAAATGATTTGGAAAACATATCCATACTAGGGTAGTTAAAGAGAGAGTGAGAATTACCATTACATGTAAGTCCTTGTACCCATACTATAGTTGAGCGTTTGCTAACTTTCATGAACTCTTAAAGCATGATATATATTATCGGCAACATCATTTACAAAAGAAGTTAAGTCATTTTCAAGAATATTTTCTCCATTTAAAAATACAAAACCACCAAGATATCCCATAAAAAGACCAAAAGCAGAGAAAAAGTTTTGATCTCTAAGCTCTCCTTTTCTTACTCCCTCTTCAAAGAAAATCATCATTTCTGTTACAAAAGAGGCAACACATATCATACCTTCACAACCATCTTTAAAAATCTCTTTATTTGCCAAATAAACACGCAAAAAATAGTCTAAATATTGTGGTTTTTCTACTGCAAGTTCAAAATATAAAAAAACAATTTTTTCTATTTTTTCTTTTGAACTACAATCCAAATCATTTACACTACGTATCATAGCACCAACTTTATCAGATGAGTATCGTATAAGTTCTTGTGCCAATGACTCTTTAGATGAAAAATAGTTATAAAGGTTTCCAACACTCATATCCATCTCTTTTGCAATATCTGGTATAGTAGTAGAGTAGAAACCTTTTTTTGAAAACAATAGTAGAGATGTTTCTAAAATAAGTTCTGTTTTTTTTGATTTTTTATCCACCATAAACCTTTCAACTTTATTGTTAGTATTCTATCATATATATGTATAAAATTTATTATATTAACC
>CAZIAJ010000036.1:0-12002 GCA_964537565.1 uncultured Sulfurospirillum sp. | reverse complement strand
CAATTACAATATAATATGAAAGATGGAAACATTCAAAATAGTAAAGTAGTTGGAGAGTATGTTGTGCATGATTATCCAGTAAAACCAAAGAAAAAGCTTATTGTTGTGGTTGCTTTTGTTACTGGACTTATTTTATCGATATTTTTAGTATTTTTTATGAGTTTTATTTCTAGCATGAAGGAAGAAGATAAACAGTAACTACACAAAAAAACGATATGATATAGAAAATAAAGTATAAGGAGTCTATCATGTGTATGATGCACGCACCTATAAATAGGAAAGTACCAAAGGTTCATAAGCCAACAAAAAGAGTTGATAAAAAAAGAACTCCTTTTAACAAGGAACTTTTGAAACCAGATGCTAGTTTTGTAGATGAAAGAAGAGTGGAAAAAGAAGAAGATAAAGGATTTTTTGCTAAACTCTTTAATTGACATAACATAATTAAATTATGGAGTAACTTTTGAAATTATTGATTTCTGCTTTAGAGCCATCAGGCAACTTGCATATCGAACCAATCTTAAATGAGATAGAAAATTATGAACTTTTTGGCATATTTGACAAAAGATTTGGAAAACCACTTTTACCAAGTAAAGCATTTTCTATTATGGGTTTTGTAGACGCGATTCCAAAAATAAGACTTGCAAAAAAAGCTATCAAAGAAATGGCACAATTAAGCCTACATGTAGACAAAGTCATACTTATAGATTCCCCAGCATTTAACCTTCCACTTGCAAAAGCTATAAAAAAAGAAAATCCAAATGTAAAAATTATTTATTATATACTACCTCAAGTTTGGGCTTGGAAAGCTAAAAGAGTAGCAAAAGTTGAAAAGTATTGTGATGTTTTAGCTTCTATACTTCCTTTTGAACAGCAGTTTTACAATAAAGCTACTTATGTTGGACACCCATTGCTTGATGAGATATCTACATGCAAAGAGAGTTATAAAAAATCAGATTATATCTGTTATTTACCAGGAAGTAGAAAAAGTGAGATAAAAAAACTTTTGCCTATTTATAAAGAGGTAGCAAAAAAGATAAACAAAAAAAATATTTTAGTTATTCCTCCACATTTTGATAAAAAACAGATAGAGGAGATTTATGGAGATATTAGTGCATTTGAAATCTCAACCAATGCTCATGAGAGTTTTTTAAAAAGTGAGTTTGCATTTGTCTGTTCTGGAACTGCTACACTTGAAGCTTCTTTGATTGGAGTTCCATTGGTATTGGCTTATAAAGCAAAAGCCATTGATGCTTTTATAGCTAGAAGATTTGTAAAACTAAAACATGTGGGACTTGCCAATATAATTTGTGATTTTGAAAACTTAGAGTCTTTACATGTAGAGCTTCTTCAAGATGATGTAACAAGTGAAAATCTTTTAAATGAGTATGAAAATATAGATAGAGAGAAGTTTTTCCAAAATTCTCAAAAATTGCATAATATATTAAAGCATGGCAGTAAAAATGAGATGATAAAGTTAATTAAGATATAATGGTCTCAAAAAATTCTCAAAAAATTCTTTTGTAAAATATAATGTTTAATTATACTCAAAAAGAGTGCAAGCACAAAACTGGACTTTGTTCAGTAAAAAGGAGACAATAAAATGGAACCAATGACTGAGTACGGTCACAATAAATTAAAAGCAGAATTGAATGATTTAAATAAAGTTCAGCGTCCTGAAACTGTAACAGAGATTGATATAGCAAGAAGTCATGGAGATCTTAAAGAAAATTCAGAATACCATGCAGCGAGAGAAAAACTACGCTTTATAGAAGGTAGAATAGCAGAGCTTGGAGAGTTATTAGTCAATTCACAGCTTATAGATCCATCAACATATAAACATGATAGAGTTAGATTTGGCTCAACTGTTACTCTCGAGGATTTGGAGAGTGAGGAAGAGGTTACTTATACTATCGTAGGACGAACAGAGAGTAATCCAGATATTGGGCTTATCTCATTTCATACACCATTAGCACGTGGACTTATGGGTAAAGAAGAGGGTGAAGAGGTTGAGATAAATCTTCCTATTGGTAAAAAAGAGTTTGAGATTATAAGTGTAGAGTATAAACCAATACAATTTTAAAAATTCTATAGCTTTGCAGAGTTAAGAAGGAGATAGTTAAATGAAAAAAGTAGCAATAATAGGTGCTAGTGGATATACGGGTTTAGAACTAGTTAAGATATTACATTCTCATCCAAAATTTGATATAACTTATGTAGGAACAAGCCAGGGGGGAGAAAAATTAACACAGTTGCACCCTAGTTTAAAAAATATAGTAGAGTTTGATGTTTTAAAAAGTGATGCAAAAGAGATTGCAAAGGTTGCTGATTTGGCATTTTTAGCACTTCCTCATAAGGCTGCTATGGGTTTTGCAAAAGAGTTATTGGCTTTAGGTGTAAAGGTAGTAGATTTATCTGCGGATTATCGTTTAGAATTAGATACTTATGAAAAGTATTATTGTCCTCATGAAGATAGAGATAATTTACCAAATGCAGTATATGGACTTCCTGAGATTTATAGAGAAGAGATAGCAAAATCTTCTTTAGTAGCAAATCCTGGTTGTTATCCAACAGCAACTCTCTTAGGAATTTTGCCTTTTGCAAACTATATAGATGAAAATTATCCTATATTTATAGATGCAAAGAGTGGCTTGAGTGGTGCTGGTAAAAAAGCAAATGATGTAACTCAATTTGTAAATATCAATGAAAATATGTTTGCATATAACCCTTTTAAGCATAGACATTCACCAGAGATAAAAGAGAAGTTAAAGTTTCTTACATCAAAAGATTTTGAAGTAAATTTTGTTCCTCATCTTATACCAATAACAAGAGGAGAATTAGTTAGTGTATATTTGAAACTAAGTAATCAAATAGATGCAAATCAAATTTTAAAAGAGTTTTATAAAGATGAACAATTTATAAGAGTTAGAGAAAATCCAGTTGATCTAAAATCAACAGCAGGTACAAATTTTTGTGATATTTTTGTAGCACAAAATGGAACATCATTATTTATATCTTCAAGTATAGACAACCTACTCAAAGGTTCTTCTTCAGGAGCAGTAGTAAATGCAAATATAATGTGTGGATATGAAGAGAACTTAGGAATTCCGATTTTTGCTTATGTACCCTAAGATAAAAAATGGAGCTATTTTTATAGCAGATGCTCATGAAAATGATAGAAGAGATAAATTTTATCATTTTCTAAAAAAGTTAGAGTCTAAAGAGATCACTACACCTCAACTCTTTCTTATGGGGGATATATTTGACTTACTTGTAGGAGAAGTTGAATATAGTGTAAAAAAAAATCAAAAATACATAGATTTGATTGATAAAATAGCTTTACATGTAGAGGTGATTTATTTTGAAGGTAATCATGATTTTTCACTCTCAAATCTATTTAAAAATTTAAAAGTTATACCTATACAACTCCAGCCAATGAGATTTAATTTAGAAGATGATACTTTAGTATATTTATCTCATGGAGATAAGTATGGAGGTTTTGTTCATAGCACATATACTAAGTTAATTCGTTCACATTTTTTATTGAAAATTTTAAATTTTGTAGATATTAAAAAAGATTATTTTATCTCAAAAAAGATACAAAGTGATCAATATGAAAAAAATTTATGTACAAAAATAGATAATTTTGAAGAGATAATCAAATGTAAAATACCATATTATAAAGCAAAAAAGAATAGCTATATTGTTGAGGGGCATTACCATCAGAACCATGTTTTTAAGCAAAATAGCATTAAATATATCAATTTACCATCTTTTGCGTGTAATCAAAGTTATTTTATTGTAGAATGTTTTAAACGTAACAAATTTACACTTGTAAATTAAGGGGTTAAAATGTTTGATGATGATGTTTTAAAAGTAGGCTCCAATGAGATGGAGTTAGTAGATTTTCGTATCCTTAAACAGGAAGAAGATAAGGTTTATGAAGGAATCTATGGAGTTAATGTAGCAAAAGTTAGAGAGATTATTAAAATCCCTAAGCTAACAGAGCTTCCAGGTGTTCCTGATTATATTGAGGGGATTTTTGATCTTCGTGGTGTTGTTATACCCGTAGTAAATCTTGCTAGATGGATGCAGATAAAAGAGCCACCAATTGAGGACTTGAAACCAAGGGTTGTTATAACAGAGTTTAGCGATATACTTATAGGTTTTATTGTTCATGAAGCAAAAAGAATACGAAGAATAAATTGGAATGATATAGAACCAGCATCTTTTGTAGCTGGTATGGGTTCTCTTGATAAATCACAGATAACAGGTGTAACAAGAATAGAGAATGATGAAGTTCTTCTTATATTGGACCTTGAGAGTGTAGTTCAAGAACTTGGAATTTATCAGCCAACGACTGATGCAGATGAGCAATTGATAGATAAAGTAGAAGGTACAGCACTTATATTAGATGATAGTATGACAGCAAGAAGACTTGTTCATGACGCATTGGTCAGAATGGGCATGAAAGTTCTTGAAGCTAAAGATGGCGTTGAAGGTATGCAAAAACTTAATGAAATGTATGATATTTATGGTGGAGATCTTAAAAAAGAGTTAAAAATAATCATTTCAGATGTTGAAATGCCAAAGATGGATGGTTTTCACTTCGCTGCAAATGTTAAAGAAGATGATAGATTTGAAGCTATCCCAATAGTATTTAATTCATCTATTAGCGATCATTTTAGTGAACTTAGAGGAAAAGAGGCGGGCGGTGAAGCCTATTTAACAAAATTTGATGCATCGGTTTTTTACAAAGAGATATCTAAAGTAATAAAATCGCGTGTAGAAACTGTGTGAGGTGAGAACGATGGATGAAATACAAGAAATTTTAGAAGATTTTTTGGTCGAAGCGTTCGAACTTATAGAACAGCTAGATCAAGATTTGGTAGAGTTAGATACTAGGCCCGAAGATTTGGAACTATTAAATAGTATTTTTAGAGTTGCACATACAATAAAAGGGTCTTCATCATTTTTGAGTTTTGATGTACTTACTAAACTTACTCACCATATGGAAGATGTCCTTAATAAGGCAAGAAAAGGTGAGCTAAAACTCAATGAAGATATTATGGATGTTGTTTTAGAGTCAATAGATATGATGAAAACACTTCTTTATTGTATTCGTGACAATGGTAATGATACTGCAATAGGTATGGATTTATCTGATATTATAAATCGTTTAGAAGCGGTTAGTGATGGCAAAGAAGTACCAGAAACAGTTGAAAAAGTAGAAGAAGAAGTTGTTGAAGAGCCTGAGCTTGAAGAAGCTGAAGAAGAGGTTAGTGAAGAAGATTATTCAAAGATGAGTGATGATGAGGTAGAGGCTGAAATTGAGAGATTACTAAGTGAAAAGAAAGCAGAAGCAAAGAAGAAAAGAGCATCTAAAGAGTCTAAAGCTCCTCAAAAAGATTCGAGTAGTAGTAAACCATCTCCAAAAGTATCCCCTAAAAAACCATCTGCTTCTACACCTCCTGCAAAAAAACAGGCTTCAGTATTAGAACAGACTATTAGAGTAGAAGTTAGTAGACTTGACCACTTGATGAATTTAATTGGAGAGCTTGTTCTCGGTAAAAATAGGCTTCTTAAAATTTATGATGACGTTGAAGAGAGATATGAGGGAGAGAAGTTTTTAGAAGAGCTAAACCAAGTTGTTTCTGCTATCTCACTTGTAACTACAGACCTTCAAATTGCAGTTATGAAAACAAGAATGCTTCCTATTGCAAAAGTATTTAATAAGTTTCCAAGAATGGTACGTGATTTATCTCGTGAGCTTGGAAAAGGAATTGAGCTTAAAATTTCTGGAGAAGAGACAGAGCTTGATAAATCAATAGTTGAAGAAATTGGTGATCCTTTAGTTCATATTATTAGAAACTCTTGTGACCATGGTATAGAAGATAGTGAAACAAGAGAGCAGCATGGTAAAAATAAAATAGGACTTATTGAACTTAAAGCTTATAATGAAGGTAACTCTATTGTAATTGAAATTACTGATGATGGTAAAGGTTTAGATGCTGATATGCTTCGCTTAAAAGCTATAGAGAAAGGTATGTTAAGTGAGCAAGAAGCAGACTCTATGAGTGATAGAGAGGCTTTTGCACTTATATTTAAACCCGCATTTTCTATGGCAGCAAAGGTCACTAATGTAAGTGGTCGTGGTGTTGGTATGGATGTTGTTAAAACGAACATAGAAAAACTAAATGGGATTATAGAGATTGATAGTGAAGTTGGAAAAGGTACTGTTATTAAAATGAAGATACCTCTTACTTTGGCTATTATTCAAGCTCTTTTGGTTGGTGCTCAAGAGGAGTACTATGCTATACCGCTAGCTTCTGTTTCAGAAACTGTAAGAATTTCGTTAGATGAAATTTACACAGTAGAAGGAAAAAATGTTCTTCGACTTCGTGATGAAGTTCTTTCTCTTGTGAGACTCTCTGATATATTTGGTGTGAAACAAGTATATGAACCAGGTGAACATACTTATGTAGTTGTTATTGGTCTTGCTGAGGCTAAACTTGGTATCATTGTTGATACTCTTGTTGGACAAGAAGAGACAGTTATAAAGTCTATGGGAGATTATTTACAAGGTATTGATGGTATTGCTGGAGCAACTATACGTGGTGATGGAGGTGTTACACTTATTGTTGATATTGCTTCATTGATGGAGATGGCAAAAGGTTTGAAAGTAAATATTCGAGAGAGTATGCAGACAAAAAACAAGAAAAAAAATAGTCCATCTGATTATACAGTGTTGATTGTTGATGATAGTAAGATGGATAGAACAATAATGAAGAAGTCTATGGAGCCAATAGGAATCAGTGTAATAGAAGCTTCAAATGGACAAGAAGCACTAAATATGTTAAAAAGTGGTGAATATGATATAGATGTTATGCTTATTGATATTGAGATGCCTCGTATGGATGGTTATACCTTGGCAAGTGAGATTAGAAAGTATTCTAGATATAAAAACTTACCATTGATTGCTGTAACATCTAGAACTTCTAAAGCAGATAGACTTAGAGGTGTAGAGTCTGGAATGACAGAATACATTACAAAACCTTATTCTCCAGAGTATCTAGAGAATGTAGTACGTAAAAATACGAAACTAATAGCGGAGTGATATTATGGCAGATAAATTAAATCAGATACTACAAAAACAACAAAAGCAGATACATGAACCAGATAAAACTGATGACATTATACAGTTAGTTGGTTTTATTATAGGTGATGAAGAGTATGCAATTCCTATTTTAAATATAGTTGAAATAATCAAACCTATAGAGTTTACTAGAGTACCAAGTGTTCCTGATTATGTATTAGGAGTTTTTAACATAAGAGGAAGTGTTATTCCCCTTATAGATTTAAGACGAAAGTTTAACTTAACTCCAATGAACAATACAGGAGATACTAGATATATAGTAATGAAAGGTGAATACAATACAGCAGGTTTTGTGATAGATAGACTGACTGAAGCTATTAGAATCAAAGCCAATAGAATTGACCCTGCACCAGATAGTATTGGTGGAGATCAGGGGATGATATATGGTATTGGTAAGCGTGAAGATAGTATGCTTACTATATTAAAAGTGGAATCTCTTTTAAAAAGAGACTTTTAACTCTCAAAAGGCTAGTTAAAACTAGCCTTTTTTCTACATATAAATAACTAGGAATTTAATGAAACTATGTGTATTTGATTTTGACTCAACACTTATGGATGGTGAGACTATAGATTTTTTTGCTTCAAAATTAGAGGTGGAAAAGGAAGTCTCTAAGATAACAGAACTTGCTATGCAAGGAGAGTTGGATTTTTTTGAAAGTTTGACGACTAGAGTAAAACTTTTAAAAGGTCTTGATGCAAGAGTAGTTGATGAGGTGTGTCAAAACCTTCCTTATATGAGTGGAGCACAAGAGGCAATAACAGGTCTTAAAGCAAAAGGTTATAAAGTAGCTGTATTTAGTGGTGGTTTTAGAAATGCTACAGGGTATGCTAAAAATATATTGGGGTATGATATTGACTTTTCAAATGTTCTACATGTAAAAGATGGTAAGTTAACTGGACTAGTAGGAGGAGACATGATGTTTGACTTCTCAAAAGGTGATATGATACAGAGGCTTCAAAAGTTTTTAGGTGTCACAAAAGCCAATACGATTACAGTTGGAGATGGAGCAAATGACCTTTCTATGTTTGCTCATGCTGATTTAAGAGTGGCATTTTGTGCTAAAGATATTCTAAAAAAAGCAGCTAATGCAATAATAGATACAAAAGATATGAAAAAATTATTGGAGTTAATTTAATGTACAACGTAGAGAATTTTTCGTTATGGTGTGATTTTGTTGAAAGAGATTTTTTAAAGTGTGAATTTATTGAGTTATTGGATAAAGAGGTTTTTAATGGAGCTACAAGTAATCCAGCTATTTTTAAATCAGCATTTTTAACTTCACCTGCATATCAAGAGGATAGAGCAAAATTAAAAGGTTTAAATTCAAAAGAAGTATATGAAAAACTAGCTATTGAAGATATAAAAAGAGCAGCTGATACAATGTTACCACTATATAGAAGTGGAAATGATGGATTTATATCTATTGAAGTTGACCCAACTTTATGTGATAATTCAGATGCAACTATAGAAGAGGGTAAAAGACTATTTAAAGAGATAGGTAGAGAAAATGTAATGATAAAAATACCAGCAACTAAAGCTGGTTATATTGCTATGGAAGAACTGATGAAAAGCAATATACATGTAAACGCAACCTTGATTTTTTCTCCAGAACAAGCAAAAAGTTGTATGAACGCCTTTAAAAAAGCAAATAATGAGAAAGTAAAAGGAGTAGTTAGTGTTTTTGTAAGTAGGTTTGATAGTAAACTTGATAAAGAGATTGAAAGCTACGGAATGGACACAGCTAAAATAGGAATTTATAATGCAATAAAAATTTATGACCTAATTGAAGCATATAATCTACCAAATGTAAGAACACTGTTTGCTAGTACAGGTGTTAAGAGTAAAAATCTAGAGACAGATTATTATATAAAAGAGCTTCTTTTTAAAAATGCTGTTAATACTGCA
This sequence comes from uncultured Sulfurospirillum sp., assembly GCA_964537565.1. Classification (GTDB taxonomy): domain Bacteria; phylum Campylobacterota; class Campylobacteria; order Campylobacterales; family Sulfurospirillaceae; genus Sulfurospirillum_A. The sequence goes on along the minus strand of CAZIAJ010000036.1, from coordinate 2,943 downwards.
CCTTTAGGAACAATAAAAGAATTTTTAAATACAAAAAGTATTGAGAAGATACCAACAAAAAAGTATGAAGACTATTTTAAACAGCTTGATAAATATGGCTTAGATATGCAAAAAGTATATGATGAGCTTTTAGAAGATGGATTAAAATCATTTAAAGAGGCATTTGCACAGATACTAAAGGAATTATAATGGCAATAAATGTTGATGTAGAATCTCTAACCTTTGAGATGACAAAACGACTTAGATTTTATCTAAGTAGACTTGTAGAATATAAGGGAAGTGATTTACATATCAAAAGTGGAACCAATATAAGAGGTCGTATTAATGGAGAGATAGTCTCTATGTCTAAAGAGGTTTTAACTCATGAAGATGGATTAATCCTTGCTAAAGAGCTTTTAAGAAGTAGATTTAATGAACTTGTAGAGAAAAAAAATCTTGATTTTACATTTAAGTTAAATGATGATTATCGATTTCGTGTAAATCTTTTTTTCCAAGTTGATGGAGTTAGTGGGGTTTTTCGTACTATTCCTACAAGTATGCCTACAGTTGAATCACTAAAATTACCTGAAGTATTAAACAGTTTTTGTGGAGTTTCACGTGGACTTGTTTTAGTAACTGGACCAACTGGTAGTGGTAAAACAACAACTCTTGCATCACTTATAAATCAGATAAATTTAACTCAGAAAAAGCATATTATAACAATAGAAGATCCAGTAGAATTTGTATATAAAGACGCACTTAGTATTATAAATCAAAGAGCTGTTGGACAAGATGCTATTAGTTTTGGTGACTCTCTTAGAGCAGCTTTACGTGAGGATCCAGATGTAATTCTTGTGGGAGAAATGAGAGATTTAGAAACTATAGAAACCGCAATGCATGCAGCAGAAACCGGACACCTGGTTCTTTCAACTTTGCATACAGTTGATGTAAAAGAGACAATAGGGCGTATTGTAGGTATGTTCCCTGGAAATGAGCAAAATAGAATAAAAATGTCATTGGCTTCAGTTTTACAAGGAGTAGTTTCCCAAAGACTTATAAGAACAGTTGATGGAGGAAGAATTGCAGCAGTTGAAGTTTTAGTTAAAAACTCAAGAGTAGAAACACTTATACTTGAAGGCCGTGATGGGGAGATACCAGATGCATTGAGAGAAGGAAAAGATGTATATAAATCTCAAACATTTGACCAAGCACTTTTAGATTTATATGCAACAGGAAAAATATCAAAAGAAGAGGCTTTAAATGGAGCAACGAGTAGAAATGACCTACTTATGGCACTTGAGTATCACGAAGCAGAAAATAAAATGTCAAAAGGTGAAGAGAGGTCGTATATAGAAGAAGATAAAGATATCATAAGTTTAAAACAGTAATATTTAAGCTATATTTTAGTATAATCTGTCCTTAAATTTTTAAAAAGGACAGAAATGTTAGAAGGTATTATTAGAGAGAGTATTGACAAAAAAGCTACTAAAGCTTTGAGAAAAGATGGTTTTCTAATTGCTAACATTTATGGAAAAGGCGTTGAAAACATTAACGCTGCGTTTAAATCAAACGAATTCATAAAAGCAATGCGAAACAAAACATCTTTAGCTTTTCCAGTTAAAGTAAATGGTGTTGAATATAAAGTAATTATTCAAGATTATCAAAAGCACCCAGTAACAAGCATACTTTTACATGTAGATTTACGTATTGTTTTAGATGGAGTAGTTTCTAAGTATTTGATTCCTGTAAAAACAGAAGGAACTCCTATTGGTATTAAAAACAAAGGTATTCTTATCAATTCTAAAAAACGTTTATTAGTTAAATGTGCTGGTGAAAATCTTCCAAATAGCTTTAATCTTGATGTTAGTAATTTAGATGTTGGGGATGCTATTTTAGTACGTGATATTGAAGTTCCTGCAAATGTAACAATTATGGATGCAGATAGAGTTGCAGTAACTGGAGTTATAAAAGCTAAGTAGAGATGACTCTCATTGTAGGACTTGGTAATCCAGATTCAAAATATAAAAATAATCGACATAACGTTGGTTTTATGGTCATTGATAAACTAATCAATGACCATAATTGTACTCATATAAACAAAGCAAACTTTAAAGGTGAGCTTTACAAATCAAAAAACATACTTTTTCTGAAGCCTTATACATATATGAATCTCTCAGGTGAGAGTGTACGAGCTGTAAATGATTACTATAAGCCAGATCGTATTATAGTTATTCATGATGATTTAGATCTTCCTTTTGGAGCACTTCGTTATAAAAAAGGTGGAGGTCATGGAGGACATAATGGACTTCGTTCTATTGATTCTCATATAGGTAAAGAGTACATAAGAGTACGAATTGGTATTGGAAAACCAGATAATAAGGACGATGTTGCTAACTTTGTTTTATCTGATTTTCCAAAATCACAAAAAGATGCTCTTGAAGAAATATTAGATACAAGTCTAAAAGCAATTAAAGGACTTATAAATGAAGAGTTGAGTACAATCTCTTCAAAGTACACACTAAAAGTATAAGGGTAGTTTGATGAAATTATATCAACGTTATATAGTATTCAATTATCTTAAAAACTTTTTTATTATATTTTTGGCATTGGAGTTTTTTTACGTAGGTATTGATACTTTAACAAATTATACAAAATTCCCTGATTCTGCCAACTTACAACTTCTCTATATAGTATTTAAAACACTTGATGCTATAAATTATTCTATACCACTTTCTATTGTATTTGCTATGATAGTAACAAAATTTAGTATGATTAAATCTAATGAACTTGTAACTTTATATGCTATAGGTATTACAAAAAAATCTGCTGTAAAACCTCTTTTTTTCACTGCTTTTAGTCTGACATTAATATATATAAGTCTTAATTTTACATCTTTTGCATATGCCCTTGAGTATAGTAGAAATCTTTTAAAATACCATACTATATCTACAGACTCATCAGGAC
>CAZIAJ010000035.1:10183-12032 GCA_964537565.1 uncultured Sulfurospirillum sp. | reverse complement strand
TCTAAAATTTCATTAATATCTATAGAAGTAGTTGTTTTTGGTTTTTCTGTTTTTAGTGTTATATAGGTTAAATCTTTATATAGATTTGATATTTTTTTTGCACTTAAGTTTATATATTCTCTATTTTTCTCATTTGCAAAGTCATCTGTATTGATACAGAGTAGAAGTGCAGATATAGGAGTGTTTAGTTCATGTGTTGTGTCTTTTATAAAGGTGTTGAGTTTTTCTCTTTGAGCTTGTATTGGATATATAAACAGTTTAGCTAATGAGACAGCTATAATGACTATGATAATATATATGGCTACAGTTATATAGATAATATTTTGTTTTAGTGCCAATAAATGTTTTTCTAAGCTATTTTCTTTAATGACTACATACGATACAGCTAAATGACCTGTTGTTCCTTCATCAACATAAAAAATAGAGTTATTTTTTTTAAATGTTTTTTTTGAAAAATCAACACTCTCTTTAAACTCTACATGTATAGGTTTTTGTCCTAAATCGAACAAGGCATATTTAAAATTACTTGGAGTTTTTAAGTTTTGTAAATCTAAATTTAACCCTTTCATATGCGCTTGAATAATTTTATGAGAGATGCTACTAGCAGAAATTTGCATTTTTGATATAGTCAATTCTTCAAGTTGTTTTGCACTAGAAGCATAAAAAAGCCAGGAGATGATACCAATGAGTAGTAAAGATGAGCCAAGATAGAGTCCTAAAAAGCCATAAAATGTTCTTTTTTCATCTTTAGTTAAAACGATAACCAATTCCTTTTAGTGTAGTGATAGTATCGTTTTCTAAAATTTTTCTAAGATTTTTTATATAAGTCCGTATAGTAGAGTCAGTTGGTCTGTCATTGTATGACCAGATATTTAGCCCTATCTCTTCTATAGAAATAGTACGACCTCTATTTTTTAAAAAATACTCTATGATTTGAGTCTCTTTTTTAGAAAGTGTATAGCTCTCTTGTTTTACATGTAAAGTTGAGTTATTATAATCGTAAAAGATATTTTTTGAAATATTTTCTATATGTAAAGAGTCGATATGATAAAGTCTTTTTATATTTTCTATTCTTATATTTAGTTCTTCAAATTCAAAAGGTTTTTTTATATAATCATCACAGCCACTTAAAAAACCCTCTTTTAGGTCTTCTGTATCATTAAGAGAAGTCAAAAATATTGCAGGAGTATTTATATTTTGTACTCGTAACTCCTTTAAAAGTTCAAAGCCATTTATATGAGGAACATTTACATCAAGAAGAAGTAAATCAAAACTTTTTGCATATAGAGCATCTTGAGCTTCATCACCATTAAAAAAACTTCCAACTTGATAATCTTTTTTTTGTAAAAATGAGCTAATTAGTTCATTTAAAATTTCGTCATCTTCTAGTAATAGTATTTTCATAAATGTATTGTACCTAACTTTGCGTAATGTAAGAAATAAAGTTTTACAAACTATTCTTAAATAATAATTATTATTATTTAAGAATAGTTATGATAAACTTCTTCAAAAGGAGAATTACATGAAAACATTAACTACAACAGCAGGGGAACCTGTAGGCAGCCATCAAAATACATTGACAGCAGGGGAGAGAGGACCTGTATTGATGCAAGATTATTATTTGTTAGAAAAACTTGCCCATCAAAACAGAGAAAGAATCCCAGAAAGAACTATGCATGCAAAAGGTTCAGGTGCGCATGGTACTTTGACAATCACTCATGATATTACACAATATACAAAAGCAGATATATTTAGTAAGATTGGGAAAAAGACACCACTATTTATGAGATTATCAACTGTTGCTGGAGAACGAGGTGCAGCAGATGCAGAGCGAGATGTAAGAGGTTTT
>CAZIAJ010000035.1:0-10083 GCA_964537565.1 uncultured Sulfurospirillum sp. | reverse complement strand
AGAGGTTTTGCATATCCTGATGCACAAAGATATAGAGTAGGAACACACTATGAATCATTGCCTATTAATAAGCCACTAAATGAGGTAAATACTTATCATAAAGATGGTTCGATGAATTTTGAAGATATAAGTAAACGAGCAGAATTGATTTATGAGCCAAATAGTTTTGGTGGAGCTATAGAGGATTCAAAGTATTTAGAGCCATCTTTAGAGCTAGAAGGTGTAGCAAAAAGATATGATAGAAATTTAAATAATGACCATTTTTATCAATCAAGAGATTTGTTTAACCTTATGAATAACAATCAAAAAAATCAACTTTTTTCAAATATAGCAGAAGCTATGGATGGAGTTCCATCAAATATTATTGATAAACAGCTAAAACTTTTTGAACAAATTTGCCCAGAATATGCAGATGGGGTAAAAAAGGCTCTTAACTAATATGAAAGTATCACAAGAAGAGGAGAAAAGATATATAGAGCTACAAATGTTAGCATTAGATTTTGCAAGACAAGGAGATACAAAAGAGTTGCAAAAAATGATACAGCATGGTCTTAGTGTAAATCTTTCCTCTCATAAAGGCGACTCTTTACTTATGTTAGCAACATATAATGGTAATTTTGAAACATCAAAAATGCTTATAGATAACTGTGCGGATAAAGATAAGATAAATCAGAGGGGACAAACCCCTCTGGAAGGAGTATGCTTTAAAGGAAATCTAGATATTGTAAAGCTTCTGGTTCAAAACGGAGGAAAAATTACTTCTAATGCATTAGTTTATGCTTCTATCTTTGGGAATAAAGATATATTTAACTATTTGAAAGAGAGTAGTAATTCACAATTTAAAAATAGAATTTTTGGTATCAATATAGAGTTTATAGCTTCAGTCACAACAAGGATTAAAAATCTATTGACTTAATTTTACACAATAATTCCATACGAAAATTGTAAAGTGTTATATGAAAACAAAAAACATAATCATAATCCTAATCTTCAGTATCTTAGTTTCAGTCTTTTCTTTTAGGTTGTATAAAATTTATACCAAGGAGAGATGGTATACACAAGAGCAAGTTACTATTGGTAAACAACTTTTTTTAAAAAACTGTGCAGTATGCCATGGTGATAAAGCTCAAAAAACAGTAGAGTGGAAAAAACCTTTAGCTGATGGAGCATTTCCTCCACCACCACTCAATGGCTCTGCTCATGCTTGGCATCATCCAAAATCTAAACTAAAAGAGATAGTAGCCAAGGGTGGAACACTTTACGATGGTAATATGCCACCATTTAAAGATGTCTTGTCAGATAGTGAACAGTTTGCCGTTATGGCATACTTTCAGAATTTTTGGAGCGATGAAATTTATTCTACATGGAAAAAATATGGAGGGTTAACTAAGTGACCCTATCTAGCCTCATCAATAATTGTTTTTGAAATTTCCTCAACTTCTCTAGCCACTTCTTGAAGGCTCTCATCACTAGATAATGCTCCAAGAAGAGATGTTGGAAGTATTGTACCTATCTTTGTTTTGCCATTGTCTTCATACACTGATATCCTGCAAGGTAGAGCCATGTTTAGATTCATGTTATTCGTAAGTACAAATTTTGCTTTTTTAGGGTTACATATCTCTACGATAAGGCACTCATTTTCAAAGTCTATACCTTTGTTGTTCATGGTCTGCTTCAAATTATGTATATGTAAAACTCCAAAATTGTATTTTCTCACAATGCTCTCTAAGTTATTTACAGCTTGAGTGATGGTTTTATTTGTTTCAACTATATATTGCATAAATTATCCTTTTTTATTTTTAGAATTATACCTTTAGAGTGTTAGTTAAGTATTAGATTGTAGAGTATTGTTTTTATTAGTTTAGTATGAAGCTACTATGTAGGTAGTAATATTTAGTTCGACATCTTTTTAATCTGTGATTATCAATTCCATTTGTTGTGGTGCATCATGTTACCTCTCATACCTTTTTTACTTTGTGATTTTATCCAACTCATCAGAGTATCTAACTCATTGTCTGTTAAGTTTTTATAAGCTGGCATGCTACTGTTTGAGAACATTGGGTACTTGCCTTTACTGCCATTTTTTATACTATTTTTTATATCGCTTTCAGGTAGTCCAAACCAGCCTGAGTTCATTTTGAGTATCATTGAAAATGGTGGAGCAGATTTCATGCCTCGTATGTTGTGACACTTCATGCAGTTGTTCTGTTTTAAAATCTCTTCGGCTGTTTTTGCTAAAAGAGAAGAGTTTATCAGTCCAATCATCATTAGTGTTAAGATTACTCTTCTCATCATTTTATCCTTATAAAGCTTTTCTTTTTGCAAGATACTCTTCTTCAGATATCTCACTATTTGCAAATCTCTTTTTTAGTATTTCTATAGCATTGTCTTCTCTTGATGGTAAATTGTTACTGTTTTGACTGCTTCTGAAAAAACCAAATAGTAAAAAAGCTACTATTAAAATCAATATCCAAAACATAAATCCTCCACCCATCATAGAGTTTCCCATCTGTCCCAAGCCATCTAAATTTCCTTGATTATACATTTTTTATCCTTATTTTTAAGAAGGGAATTTCCCTTCTTATTTTATTATCCCATTTTCTTTTTTAATTGAGCTATTTGTTCTTTAGTTAAGATTTTAAAAGCTTTTTCCATGTTATCTGCTTTTAGGTTTAACATCTTGTCATGTTTTTCGTTCATATGTTTTTTAAATGAAGCTTTATCAAATTTATCTCCTTTAAAAAATGCTTCCATTTGTCCCTTTTGTTGTCCGGCATGCATAGCTTTTTTCATCTCTAGTCTCATTTCATCTCTTAGAATAGATAACTTAAATTGTTGTTCAGAAGTTAGATTTAGTTGTGAAAACATTTGCATGCCACCACCCATCATACTACCATTCATCATCCCTTTTCCCATCATACCACTATGCATTCCCATTCCTTGACCTCTTTGCATATTTTGCTGATTTTGCATGTTTTGTTGACCATACATCATATTTTGCTGGTTATTCATTCCTTGTGCAAATGCACCTACTGTTAACGCTCCTGTCAATGCTACTGCCAATAAAGTTCTCTTTTTCATCTTGTTTTCCTTCTGTGTTTTAAGTTTATCTTTTAGCTCTTGTGAGCACCTTTGTTATTTATGTTGAAAGTATAATATAAGAGTATTAGTTAAGTGTTAGAAGAGCTAATAAAATTAGCCCTCCTGTATCTATAGTGAGATTTTTTTGAGTCTTAGAGAGTTTAGTATGACTGATACCGAGCTAAAGCTCATAGCAGTTGCTGCAAGCATAGGAGAGAGAAGTACTCCAAAGACAGGAAACAACACTCCAGCAGCCACAGGTACACCTAGTGCGTTGTAAATAAATGCAAAAAATAGGTTTTGTCTAATGTTTTTCATAACCTCATAGCTCAGGTTTTTTGCTTTTAATATCCCTTTTAAATCACCTTTTACAAGGGTTATACTGGCACTTTGCATAGCCACATCTGTTCCTGTACCCATGGCAATTCCTACATCAGCTTGAGCTAGTGCTGGTGAATCATTGATTCCATCTCCTGCCATAGCTATAACTAGTCCTTGAGATTGAAGCTCTTTTATCTTATTGAGCTTGTCTTGAGGTAGACACTCTGCTTGGTACTCGCTGAGTGATAATTGTGAAGCTACTGCCTGAGCTGTATTTTTGTTATCACCTGTCATCATAATAACTCTTACATTATTGTTGATGAGCTCTTTTATGGCATCTACACTACTGCTTTTGATAGCATCTACAATAGAAACATAACCCAAAGCTTTATCATTAATAGCAATAAAAGAGACCGTTTTACCAAGTTTCTGCTCTTTAGTTATGGCTACTTCTAGCTCTTTGGGTATAGTTATTTTCTCTTGTTCCATCAAACTAAGATTTCCTACAATAACTCTTTTTGAAGAGATATGACCAACCACACCTTTTCCAGCTATTGCTTCAAAGTCTTTTACCTCTTTAAAGTCTATAGTTCTCTGTTTTGCGTACTTGACCACAGCATCTGCAAGTGGGTGTTCACTTTGCTGATTTAGTGAAGCTATGTCTTCTAAAAGTGATTCTTCAAGCTCACTTTGCAGAGCAAAAACTTTTTCAACCGAAGGCTTTCCTTCTGTTATAGTTCCTGTTTTATCTGTTATTAGAACATCTATTTTGTTCATGTTTTCTAATGCTTCAGCATTTTTAATCAATATACCAGACTGTGCACCTTTACCAACTCCTACCATAACTGACATAGGTGTTGCTAAACCTAAGGCACAAGGACAAGCGATAATCAAAACTGCAATCGCATTGACAAAAGCAAAAACATAAGCAGGTTCAGGACCAAATGTAGCCCATAAACCAAAAGTTACGAGAGATACGATTACTACAATAGGCACAAAATACTTTGAGATAGTATCTGCAAGTTTTTGAATAGGTGCTTTTGAGCGACTTGCATCATTTACCATCTGTATGATTTGAGATAACAAAGTATCTGCTCCTACTTTTTGAGCAACCATTACAAATGATTTTGTTCCATTTATAGTACCAGAGCTTACTTTATCTCCTATTTGTTTATCTATAGGTATAGGCTCACCTGTTATCATGGATTCATCAATGCTACTTTGACCTTCGGTTATCTCTCCATCTACGGGAACTTTTTCACCTGGTTTTACCCTAAGTAAATCTCCTTGTTTTATGTCATGTATAGAGATTGTTCTCTCTTGTCCATTTTCGACGATGGTTGCTTCTGAAGGGGCAAGTTTAAGAAGCTCTTTTAAAGCTCCACTTGTTTGAGAGTGTGCTCTAGCTTCGAGAAGTTGTCCTAGTAAAACAAGTGTCAATATAACCGCTGTTGCTTCAAAGTAAAGATAGACTGTTCCAGCTTCTGTTTTAAATTCATCTGGAAAAATATCGGGAAAAATCATACCAATTATACTAAATATAAAAGCAACACCAGTTCCAAGACCAATAAGAGTAAACATATTTAAATTCCATGTTCTAACAGAGTTGTATGCTCGCTCAAAAAACATCCAACACGCATAGAAAACAACAGGCAATGTTAGTAAAAACTGTACTATATTCCAACTCTCTTGCGATAAAATACTTGTAAGAGGATTACCTGGAATCAAATCTGCCATTGAGATTAAAAAAACAGGCACAGAAAAAGCAGTTGCTACTTTCATCTTTTTTAGTAAATCTTTATAAGTTTTATCTTCTTGGCTATCTTGAGGAGTCAGAGGAACTAAGTCCATGCCACAAATGGGGCAATTTCCCTCTTTATCTTGTATGATTTCTGGGTGCATTGGGCAAGTAAATTGGCTATTTTTTGGTGCCAAACTAGGCTGTTCTAATAAATCCATTCCGCAAACTGGACAGTTGCCTGGATTTGTGTAGTTTTTATCTCCTTCACAATTCATAGGGCAGTGGTATGTACCACTACCCTTATGATTGTGATGTTCATGTTTATGCGTATGTTGCATAATATATCCTTTTAAGTTACTAAAAATTGTCCCATCATTCCTCCATCTTCGTGTTCGAGTATATGACAGTGAAACATATATGGTACTTTGTCATCACTATTGTTTTTAAATGACACCATGACATAGACTACACCCATAGGGTCAACTATAACTGTGTCTTTAAAACCTTGTAAGTATGGCGTTGGTTTTCTTCCATTGACAGCTAGTATTTTAAACTGTGTATTGTGTATGTGAAAAGGGTGAGCCATAGGTGATTGGTTTATTATTCTCCAAATCTCAAAGCTATCTTTTTTAGCCACTACATCGATACGGTTCATATCCATACCTTTATTGTTTATAAAAAATCTATCACCATTTGAGCTTCTTCTACCCATCATACCCATACCCATACTTAAGACCATGTCTCGTGCAGCAGATGCATCTTTAGGGTTCCATTTTGGGTGCTTACTAAGTACAGATGGTATACTTGTATCGCTATTTTTAGCTTCATTTGATTTGATTTTCATGAGGTCAAACTCTATGTCAGAGCCCATATTTCCCATCATCATACCCATCATACCCATACTTCTAATAGCACCTTTAAAGCTTTTGAGTACGACATCTTTACCATCACTCAAATCTACTACTATCTCAGCTCTCTCACCAGGAGCCAGTCTTAGTTGTTTTGAAGATACTGGTTTTTCAAGAAGACCTCCATCAGTTGCTACTATGTTAAACTCTCTATCATCACTAAATCCAAGAAGATAAAATCTAGCATTTGAGCCATTGAGGATTCTAAATCTAGTTAGTCTCTTTTTAGCTCTTAAAGTAGGAGCAATAATTCCATTTACTAAGACATAGTTACCGTGAATACCCATCATATTCTCTTGCATAGAAGTGACATATCTAAAAGAGCCATCACTGTTAAAGTTTCTATCTTGCAAGACAATAGGTATGTCATCTACACCATACTCATTTGGGAGAGGGAGGTTTTGACTCTCATCATCATCGATTATAAACATACCGGCCAATCCTTTGTAGACTTGAGTTCCTGTTTGGTGAAACAGATGTGAGTGATACCAAAGTAAAGATGCTCTGTTTATCACTTCAAACTCTGGTTTCCATGTACTCTCTGGCTTTATAATCTGATGAGGTCCGCCATCCATGTTTGCAGGTAGTTCAAAACCATGCCAATGCAAGGTAGAGTCATATCCAAGTGAATTTTTAACATTTATGTTTATAAAATCACCTTTTTTTGCTCTTAGAGTTGGGCCTAAAAATGCTCCATTGATTCCTATCGTCGGAGTTTTTAAGCCTTTAAAAAACTCCATTTCACCTTTTTGAAGGTTGAGATTAAAAACTCTTTTTCTGTTTTTTATTTCACCTTCGTAAAGAGGAGGAACATTGAAAACTCGCTCCTCTTCAAAAATATCATTGGCATATAGACTTTTAGTGCCTAAAAAAGCAATTCCAAGTGTTCCAGTAGCACTAGCTACTATAAAATTTCTTCTTTTCATGATAGAGTGCTTTTTTTAGCAAGGTACTCTTCTTCAGATATTTCACTATTTGCAAATCTTCTTTTGAGTATATCTAAAGCAGTATCATCTTGTGGTTGAAAAGTCTGATTACCACTGTTTGTATTTCCTTTTGAAAAGAAATATATCAAAATTCCTATTATTAAAATCAATCCTATAAACATAACTCCATTTCCTCCTGTCATATAATTTCCCATATTTCCAAATCCCCCTACACAATTTCCTTGCGAGAACATCTGTAACTCCTTATCTGTTTTGATAATGAAAGTATATGATATGAGTGTTAGTTAAGTATTAGAGTACGTAGATTTAGTTTGAAAGTAGTACCAATATCTAGTTTTGAGTCTACATGTAGAGGTATTTCCATTTTTTTTGATAATTTTTTAACCAAATGAAGCCCAATTCCTAGTCCACGAGAGGTCTCTTTATAAAATCGTTTGAAGATTTTTTTAGGGTTTTTGATACCAGTTCCTGTATCTTGTATCTTTAAGAAGTTATCTTTGCCAAGAGTTAGTGTAACGCTACCATCTTTTTTGTTGTACTTGCAAGCATTTGAGAGTATGTTATCTAAGATTCTTATAAAACCATCTTTGTAGCAGTAGGCGATTTTATCTTCTATGTCCATCTCAAAGCTTATATAAGGAAAAGCTCCTTGTATGAACTCTACTCTTTGAGTAATGACATCTTTGATGTTAAACTTTTCACTCTCTTTTATGTCATCTTCAAGGTACTCTTTGAGGTTATTTTGTAGGTTTAAAACAGTCTCTATACCACCTTCTATGCGTTGTAAGTTTTTATTGTCTATTTTTCTTTTAAGCAGACTGACATTTAACCTCATAGTGGAAATTGGTGTATTGAAATCGTGAAGTATATCTTTTATAAACTCGTCTGTTAGTTTTAAGTACTTTTTAAAAGGATAAAGAGCATATAAGGAAAAAGCAATAGAGAGGATAAATATAACAATAAGGCTCTGTAAAAAACTTTTTAGGCTTCTTTTAAAGATTATGTTTTCATCATAATCAAGACTTTTAAGAGGATAAGAGATTTTTATGACGGAGTTATTTGAGTCTTTATTGTTGAACAATACAAATGTACTATTTTTATCGGAGTAAAAGATCCCTAGTGTCATATCATCTTGCTTAGGTATTATTTTTTTGCTAAAACCTTGCGTGTTTTTACCTAAACTTGCTATTTGCATCTGTGCAAAGATAGTGTCTTCAAGTTCGTGAAGTTGTGCTTTATGTGTTTGATGAGTCAAAAACCAGATAACAGTAGAGAGAGATATAAAAAACAGCAAAAAGCTTTTGATAAAAGATTCAATCTCAACTCTTCTCAAGGATATACCCACTTCCTCTAATGTTCTTTATCTCAAATCCAGTAGAATTTTTTAGTTTATTGATGTGAAAACGCAAAGCACTCTCAGTAGGTTTTTCCAAACACTCATAAAGCTCATCTTTTATGATGATACGGTTTGTATTGTTTATAAAGAGTTTGAAAAGTTGGAGCTGTACACCGCTTAGATATATGCTTTCTCCATTTTTTTCTATTTTCTCATCTTTTGTGTAGTAGGTTATGCCCTCAAAAACAACTGTTTTATCTTTAGTCGCAAGTTTTAGATTGACTTTGACCAATAGCTCTTCAGGATAAAAAGGTTTTTTGATAAAGTCATCTCCACCTACTTCAAAACCTTTTAAAACAGTTTTTAAATCAGTCATAGCACTTATAAAAATAGCAGGAGTTTTATCGTCTGCATCTCTTAGTGCTTTGAGTATATCCAAGCCATCAATATCAGGAACATTTATGTCAAAAATATACAAATCATATTTATTGTTATAGCTATTGTCAATCGCACTATTTCCAGTTGTCACATAGTCAACTTTGTATCCACTCTCACAAAGTAACTCCTCTATAGTTTCACCTAGTGCTATATCATCTTCAAGTAGTAAAATCTTTTTCATATCGTAAGGATACTACTTTTAGGCTTAAAATTGAACTCTCAATCAATAATTTTATAGGTTTAATAAAAAATTGTGTTGAGCTAAGTTAGAGTATCTTACTCTATAATACTAAGTTGTTTTTTTGTTAAAATCTTTCTTGTTTTATATATACAATTTAAATGAACCATAGTAGCATCTGCTCTTAGTTTTGCAAGTTTATAAACATCTTCTTTTGACTTATTTGGATCACTATTCTCATTGCTTGCTTTTATAATTTTTTGTTCTAATTTAATTATCTGTTTTCCTAATGATTTAGCAGCACCCATTGTCTCTTTTCTTACAACTAAAAGTTTCTTTTTTTGCTCTTTTGTTAGTGCTAAATCTTTATCATCCCAAAAGATTTTTACTATCCCAGTTAAGTGTGGTAGTTGGCCTTGGATTAAAAATGGTTTAGCAGGCTTTTTAGTAGAGTTTGCATTAAGTGTAGTAGCTCCTGTAAAAACTAATAATAGTCCTATAGCCAATAGTGATAAAAATCTTGTTTTCATTTATATTTCCTTGTATGTAATTTGATTTAGTATTTTACTTGGGTTGAAGTATATCAAAATTTATTTAAATCTACTTATATATTTTTATAAAGAGGATGAGCATTGAAAACTATCTCTTATTCAAAAATACCTTTGCATATAAAATTTTAAGTAGAATATGGTAATCTAACATAGTTTAAAATAATTTAAATATAAAAAGAGTATAAAATGGGACATATATCTAATAAAACAAAAAAAATTCTTTTACTCGAAGATGATGAAATATTAGCACAAACTATTACTCAATTTTTAAAAATTGATGGTTATGATGTAACTTTAGTATGTGATGGGGAAGAGGCTCTTGATGCAACTTATAATACTTCTTTTGACTTATATCTATTGGATATAAATGTACCATTGTTGAATGGATTAGAATTTTTAAAACTCTCTAGAGATTCTGGTGATAAGACAGCAACATTTTTTATAACAGCTTTAAGAGATATCTCTTCTTTATCGAAAGCATTTGATAGTGGCTGTGATGATTATATAAAAAAACCTTTTGATATAGATGAACTTCTTATACGGATAAAAGCTATTTTAAAAAGAGACAATCCTCTTATAGAG